>NZ_JBFTRY010000002.1:0-120588 GCF_056399745.1 Dyella sp. 01N36 | reverse complement strand
CTGTGCGCGACAGCCACGATGCGGTGTACCGCTCCGTAGGTTTGTCGCGCACAGGGTGCGCTCCCACAAAAAGCTGACCGTAGTGTTGATCCGCCAGCGTGATCCCCTACAAACGCGTTATAGCGAGGTGCCGCCTCTCAAACCTTCTTGATAAAACATGTCTTCAACACCAGCGTCGAGCGCCCATCGCGGCATTCGACTTCTTCCGGATTGTCTTCGTCCACGCGGATGGACTTGAAGACGGTGCCGCGCTTGAGGGTCTGCGAGGAGCCTTTGACCTTGAGGTCCTTGATCACTTGGACCGAGTCGCCGTCGGCGAGCACGGCGCCGTTGCTGTCTTTGACGTTCATGGGTGGTCTCCTGGTCGACGCAAACCGGGCATTTTAACCGCGCGCAGGTTGGGAGCGGCGTAGGCGCACGCCGCTCACGGCGAGCAAGCCGAGCAGGATGAAGATGATGCCGAGGATTTCCATGCCGCTGGGTTGCTCGTGCAGGATCGCCCAGGCGAGCAGCACACTGACGATGGGCACGCCCAGGCTGGCGACGCTGGCGAGTGCCGTTGGCAGGCGTTGCAGCACGATCAGCCACAGTCCCCAGGCCAGGCTCGACGCCAGGATGACGCTATAGGCCAGGCCCGCGATCAGATCCCAGGTCCAGTCGAAGGGACGCTGGGGGACGCATAGCGCCACCACGATCAGCGCCAGCGCGCCGAACAGCATCTGCCATGCGGTGAGGTTGAGCGGTGTGGGCTTGTGGTGAATGAAGACGCGTTTGCTGAGCACCGTGCCCATTGCCCATGCCAGACCTGCGCAGATGGCGAGCAGCGTGCTTTGCCGACTGCCCAGGCCGTGCCAGGGTTCGATGATGCAAGTGAGTCCCATCGCGGCCAGCCCCAGACCCCACCAGTGGCGGCGGGTCAGACGGTCGTCGAGGATCACCCACGCCAGCAAGACCGACCAGAACGGCATCGTGTAGGCCAGCAGCGCCACGCGACCGGCGCCGCCGCTTTCCAATGCCAACTGACCCAGGCCCTGGAAGGCGGTGGTCTGGCACAGGCCGATGACGATGGTCGGCAGCAACGGTGGCGGCCGCAGCGATTGCCGGGTCACCGCCAAGGCGCCGAACAGCACCAGCGCACCGAGCGAGTAACGCAGCGCGGAGAAGTTGAACGGGCCCGCATGCTGCAACACCTGCTTCATCACGATCCAGCTGTAGGCCCAGATCAGGATGGTGGCGAGCAGGGCGAGCAAGGCGTGGCGTGAAGCTGTGGTTGATGTCATGGCGTTCTGCACGTGGCATCGCGCGCGGCAGGCTGCCCTTGTCCGGCGCGCAGGGGTGGGATAGCGTCGTGGCTTTCCCGGCAGCTTACAGGGGATGGGCGTGACAGGAACCCGTGCGAGAAACGTCCTTGTGGCCTGCATCGGGCTGCTCGCTTTCGTGGGCATGCTGTTTGCGTTCCCCGACGTGCTGCAAGGATTGCGCTCGGGCGTCGCGTGGCCGAAGGCGGCACCGATCGCGCTCGGCGCGCTGCTGTTGTTGATCGCCAGCGTCAGCTTGCTGTTGCGCCGCCCGGAGCATGGCTGGATCTTTGCCGTCGCGGCGATCAGCTTGCTGCTGGGCTTATTCTGGTTGCCGTCGTTGCGGCAATTTCTCTGGCCATGGCTCGCGGTCCTGGCCGCGTGTGCCGGCGCCATCATCGGTTTTCGCACGGGGCGCGGCGACCAAGCCGCGGATTGAATCATGGCGACATCCATCAAAAAACGCTGCCCCTGGGGCAATAGCGACGACATGCACGACTACCACGACACCGAGTGGGGCACGCCGCTGCATGATGACCAGGCACTGTTCGAATTCCTCTGCCTGGAGGGTGCCCAGGCGGGCCTGTCGTGGCGAACGATCCTGCTCAAGCGCGACAACTACCGCCGTGTCTTCCACGACTTCGACATCAAGCGGGTCGCTGCGATGAAAGAGCGCGAACTGGAGAAGGCCTTGCTCGATCCGGGCATCGTGCGCAACCGACTCAAGGTTTATTCCACGCGTGACAACGCGATTGCGGCGCTGGAGGTGATCGGCGAATTCGGCAGCCTGGACGCGTATCTGTGGTCGTTTGTCGACGGCAAGCCCATCCGCAACAAGTGGACCGGGCAGGGCGACGTGCCCGCCAGCACCCCGCTATCCGATCGCATGAGCAAGGATCTGAAGAAGCGCGGCTTCCGCTTCGTCGGCACCACCATCTGCTACGCCTTCATGCAGGCGACCGGCATGGTCAATGACCACGTGGTGAGCTGCTTTCGCTACAAGCAGGTCTAAGACACCGCATCGATCATGTGGGAGCGCACCCTGTGCGTGACTGGGGCGCGCGTCGCGCTGGGAAGTCTCGATATCCTTGGGGCCGTCGMGCACAGGGTGCGCTCCCACAAATGTGTGCACCCCAGATAACGGTGTGCTTCAGCGACGCCGTGATCCGCGCAAGCTGTCGATGGAGAAGCTGGCCATTTCGCCGCCGCCGGCCAGGCGGCGCGATTGGCCCGGCGGCGGGCCCCAGGCGTGCGCCGTGACCACTTCCCAGGTGGCGGGAATGCGGCCATCGACGCGCATGGTTTCGTAGGCAGCCAGCATGCGCTGGTAGTGCCGCTTGCCCAGCAGGTGACGTTCGCGTTCGCGGTCGGCGTTGGTGGCGCCGAGTCCCTGCAGTTCCTTCAGTAGCTGGCGCGGTTCGCTGTAAGTGAGCGTGTAACGGTCCACGTCGAGCACGGGGTCGCGCAGGCCGGCGCTGATCATGGCGTCGCCAAGATCGTGCATGTCCAGGAAGCGGCTCACGTGCGGCTGCTGGTCGGCGTCGGCCCAGGCGGCGCGCAGTTCTTTCAACGTATCCGGACCGAAGGTGGAGAACACCAGCAGGCCGCCCGGCTTGAGCACGCGCACGCATTCGCCGAACAGCGCCGGCAGATCATCGATCCACTGGAAACACAAATTGGAATGCAGCACATCCACGCTGTGGTCGGGCAGCGGCAGCGCGGTGGCTTCGGCACACACGCGCTGGAACGGTTTCAGCCAGCTGATGTTCTTCTTGGCGGCGCGCAGCATGGGCAACGCCAGATCCATCGCGATCAGCTGCGCCTTGGGATAACGCTTGCGCAGCAGGGCCGTGCCGCGGCCGGGGCCTGCGCCCACGTCGATGACGCGTTCCGGCGCTTCCAGATAGAAGCCCAGGCGATCGAGCAGCAGGGTCTGCACTTCGCGTTGCAAGGCATCGTGCTGTTCATAGGTGGTGGCCGCGCGGCTGAAATTGCGGCGCACCTGCCGGCGGTCGAAATGCGAGTCGGTCATCGAAAACTGTCCAGCAGCGGCGCCAGGGCGTTGGCGACGCCGCTTGCGTAACCAAAGAACGGCGCGTGGCCCGCGTGCGCGATTTCCACATAGCTGCCGTGTGCCTGCCCGGCCGACCATGCCATCGCCGGTGGCGGCACGATGCGATCGCGACGGCCGACGATCCATGCACTGGGCACGCTCAGCGTGGCGAGATCGGCGCGGCGGTCGGTGGTTTCCAGGATGCGGATGCCTTCCTGCAGCACGCGCAGGTTCGGTTCGCCGCGTTGGAAGATCAGGCTGCGCAGGTGGCGTACTTCGGCGATCGGATCGCGGCTGCCCATGGCTTCGAGCGCAATAAAGCGCTCCAGCGTGCCGTGATAGTCGGTTTCCAGATCGTCGGCCAGCTGGCGCACCAGCTTGGGATCGCTGCCGTGGGGCCAGCTGTCGTCGCGCGAGAATTTAGGGGTGCCGTCGATGACGCCCAGCGCACGCGCATGCTGCGGATGTTCCAGCGCGGCGGTCATTGCGATCAGTCCGCCCAGCGACCAGCCCACCCAGATCGCCGGAGGCGTCATGCGTGCAATCGCTTCGGCGACGAGCGAGGGCTCCAGCGGCAGCGTGCTGTCGCGCGAGCAACCGTGACCGGGTAGATCGACCACATGCAGGGTGCAGCGATCGGCGAGCGCTTCGCACAGCGGCTCCATCATGCCGCCATGCATGGCCCAGCCATGCAGGATCACGACGGGGATTTCGCCGTGGCCGTGGGTTTCGATATGTAGACTCACCCAAGCCTCTCGTCGTTGGCGAGCTGGGGCGCAGGCGCCAGGCTCTTGTCCACCGCGCCGCGCTCATCGAACACGAAGCATTCGCCGCGCCAGTGGGTGCCGTCGGTTTCTTCGAAGTACTTCAGGATGCCGCCTTCGAGTTGGAACACGTTGTCCATGCCGATGTCCTGCATGTGCAGCACCGCCTTCTCGCAACGGATGCCGCCGGTGCAGTAGGAGACCACGGTCTTGTTCTCGTAGCGCGCGCGGTCGGCCGCGATGGCATCGGGAAAGGCGGTGAAGCTGCCGATGCGATAGTCCACCGCGTTTTCGAACAGGCCGACATCGGTTTCGTAGTCGTTGCGCGTGTCGATCAGCACGACCTCGCGACCGTCGTCGTCATGGCCTTGTGCCAGCCAGCGCTCCAGCGTTGCCGGCGCCACCGATGGTGCGCGACCGCCTTCGGGGCGGATGGTCGGCATGCGCATGGTGATGATTTCCTTCTTCAGGCGCACGCGCATGCGGCCGAACGGCACGTCCCCGGAGATCGATTCCTTCGGCTCAAGCCCGGCGAAGCGCGGATCAGTGCGCAGCCAGTCCATGAACGCTTCGACGGGCTCGCGTGGACCGGCCAGGAACAGGTTGATGCCCTCGGGCGCAAGCAGGATCGTGCCCTTGAGCGCCAGCGTCTGGCAGCGTTCAAGGATGCGCTCGCGCAGCGCAGGGAGATCGTCCAGGCCGACGAAGCGATAAGCGGAAAGGTTGATGATGGACATGACGGGGAAGGGGTACGGCAAGACCGCCATTATACGGGGCCGGCCAGCCGGAGCCGGGAAAGCGCCTCCAGCAGGCGGTCCACGTCGGTTTCCTGGTGGGCGGCCGACAAGGTGATGCGCAGGCGGGCCTTGCCTTGCGGCACGGTCGGCGGGCGGATGGCGGTGACCAGGAAACCCGCTCGCTCAAGCGCTTCGGAGGCCGCCAGTGCGGCTTGTGCATCCCCCAGCAGCAGCGGCTGGATGGGCGTGGGCGAGGGCATCAGAGGCAGGCCGAGCTGCGCTGCGCCGGCACGGAAGCGGGCGATCAGCGCGTGGAGTTTCTCGCGCCGCCAGCCTTCTGTTTGCGCCAGCCGTATGGCGGCCAGCGTGGCGGCAGCGAGCGCAGGCGGCATGGCCGTGGTGTAGATGTAGGTACGCGCGGACTGCACCAATCCGTCGATCAGGGCAGCGGAGCCCGCGACGAACGCGCCGCTGCAACCCAGGGCCTTGCCCAGCGTGGCCATCAGCACGGGGACGTCGTTCTGTGAGAGGCCGGCAGCCGATACGCTGCCTTCGCCGTGCTCACCCAACACGCCCAGGCCATGCGCGTCGTCGACCATCAAGCTTGCGTCTTCGCGATGACAGAGTGCGGCCAGCTCGGCGAGCGGCGCGATATCGCCATCCATGCTGAATACGCCATCGGTGGCGAGCAGCGCCGCCGTTTCGGGTCGAGCGCGCAGCTGGCGTTCGGCGCCTGCCACGTCGGCATGCGGATAACGCTTCAACTCGCAGCCTGCGAGCTGGGCGCCATCGAGCAGGCAGGCATGGTTGAGCTTGTCCTGCACGCAGACGTCGTCGCGCGCCAGCAGTGCCTGCATCACGCCGAGATTGGCCATATAACCGGTGGAGAACAGCAACGCGCGTTCGCGCCCGGTCCATTCGGCGAGCGCTTCTTCCAGCGCAGCATGTGCGTTGCGATGGCCGCAGATCAGATGCGCGGAACCGCTGCCGACACCATCGCTGTCGGCAGCGCGCTTGAGTGCATCGATCAATGAGGGATGCTGCGCCAGGCCGAGATAGTCGTTGCTGCAGAACGAGAGCAGGCGACGGCCGTTGCGCTCCAGCCACATGCCGTCGGCGTGAGTCACCGTTTGCAGGCGGCGGCGCAGGCCGGCCTGTTCACKCTGTTGCGTCTGGGCGGCGAGGCGGGTGAGCAGGTCGTCACGCATCGCGATGCGTCTCCCTGTGGGAGCGCACCCTGTGCGCGACCGCGGCGCAGTGGTGTATCTCTGTCATCGGTGGTCGCGTCATGCAGCGTGCGCTCCGGGCCTGTCGCGCACAGGGTGCGCTCCCACAGGGGCTGATCAGGCCGCGCAATGCTCCACGATATCCGCGTGCACGGTGCCCGACGTCTCCACCACTTCCAATGCATGCAGGTTCAGACGCTGGAACAGCTGGCGGTCGTGTTCCACGTCCGGGTTGCCGGTGGTGAGCAGCTTTTCGCCGTAGAAAATCGAGTTAGCGCCGGCGAAGAAGCACAGCGCCTGCACGGCGTCGTCCATCTGCTGGCGGCCGGCGGAGAGGCGGACCATCGAGGCGGGCATCAGGATGCGGGCGACGGCAATGGTGCGCACGAAATCGAACGGGTCGATGGCTTCAGTGCCGCTGAGCGGCGTGCCTTCCACCTGTACCAGCTGGTTGATCGGCACCGATTCGGGATGTTCGGGCAGGTTGGCCAGGGTCTGCAGCAGGCCGGCGCGCTGGTCGCGCGTTTCGCCCATGCCCACGATGCCGCCGCAGCAGGTTTTCAGGCCGGCTTCGCGCACGTGTTCAAGCGTGTCCAGGCGATCCTGGTACTGGCGGGTGTGGATGATCTCGCCGTAGAACTCCGGCGCGGTGTCCAGGTTGTGGTTGTAGAAGTCCAGGCCCGCGCCTTTGAGGGTCTTGGCCTGTTCGCCATTGAGCATGCCCAGCGTGGCGCAGGTTTCCAGGCCCAGGCCTTTCACGGCGCGCACGATCTCGGCGACCTTCTGCACGTCGCGGTCCTTGGGGCTGCGCCAGGCGGCGCCCATGCAGAAGCGGCTGGCGCCGGCGCTCTTGGCGGCCTTGGCCTGTTCGAGCACCGCTTCCACGCTCATCAGTTTCTGCGCCTGCACACCGGTGTCATAGCGCGCCGCCTGCGGGCAATAGGCGCAATCTTCCGGGCAGCCACCGGTCTTGATGGAGAGCAGGGTGGACACCTGCACGGCGTTCGGATCGTGGTGTTCGCGATGCACACTGTGCGCGCGAAACAGCAGTTCGTTGAACGGCAGCGCGAACAGCGCAGCCACTTCGGCGCGCGTCCAGTCGTGACGGATGGGTTGGGCCATGGCGACAGCTCTGGGGTTGGGGATGAGGACAAGTGTGGCAGCGCGCGTTTTCTTGTCAACTTTCGATGAAAGGCGCGGGTTGACGATGCGCGGACGTATGGCTGCCGCTACCATCGAAGCATTCACTCCGCGGGAGTTGTTGGCATGAATGCACGACAGGTCGGCATTGGATCGGTGCCGGCGGCCATCTGCAGCTTGCTCATACCCGGGCTGGGGCAGCTACTGCAACGGCGCCCCTGGATTGCCCTCGTCATGATCGTGCTCGCCGCCGTGCTCTGGATCGTCAAAATGGGCTGGGTCATCCATCTTTGGGCGGGCCTCGACGCAGCCATTTACAAGCCACGAAACTAAGGATGGCCCATGCGCATGGACGCGCTACCGCTCGGGCGACCCCTGCTTGGGGCGCTGCAACGTTTTGTACTCCCCTATCGCTGCCTGCTGTGCGGCGCCGCGGGCGCCGACGGGCTGGATCTGTGCCGCCAGTGTGCCGCCGAGTTACCGCGCAACCAGGCGTGTTGCGCTCGCTGCGCGCTGCCCCTGCCCCAGGCGGCCGAACTATGCGGCCAATGCCAGCGCCGTCCGCCGCCGTGGGATTCGGCCTGGGTGCCATTTCGTTACGCATGGCCACTGGACCGTCTGGAATCGCGTTTCAAGTTCGGCGCCGACCTGGCCGCGGGTCGCGTGCTCTCGTCGCTATGGTTGCGGGAATGGCCACCGTCGAACATGCCGGCGTGGCTGCTGCCGGTGCCGCTGCATGCCGGCCGACTGCGCGAACGCGGCTACAACCAGGCGATCGAGCTGGGTAAGCCGCTGGCAAGCCGGCTTGGTCCCTCGCTCCACGTCGACGCCTTGATCCGCTCGCGGGCCACACCGGCGCAAACTGAACTTGGCGCACTGGCCCGTCGCCGCAACGTGCGCGGCGCCTTCAACGTACGACCGCATACGGCGTGGCCCGGGCACGTGGCGCTGTTTGACGACGTGATGACCACTGGCGCCACGCTGAGCGAATGTGCGCGCGTGCTGAAGCGGGCGGGAGTCCGACGCGTCGATGTCTGGGCGCTGGCGCGCGCGCCAGCGGCAAAGACCTAAGCGGTCTCGCAGGATTCGCCCATCCACTCCTGCAGCTTGCCGTGCCAGAGGCGGTACTTGCGGCGCTGGCGAGTCCCGTTGCCATGGCAGTGGTAGCGCGCCCATCCCGTGCTGCTCGCCTCGACCGTGCAGCCTGCGCTGAAACAGCTGCTGCCCAGTACGGGCGCGAGGCAGCGCAGCGCCCGGCGCAGGTCGTTCACCGATCCGCTGCCGAAATGAAACACGAAGATGGCCGAGCCGCGTTGCAGCGGAAATCGCTGCAGATCGAGAAAGTCGGGATTGCAGGTGAGCAGCACCCGTTCATGCGCCAGCGCATAGGCAGCATGGGCGGCGTCGGTCTGACCCAGCAGCCCGCAGTCGGCGGACGTCCAAACCTGGGCGCCTGCCGAACGCAGCAGTTCAACGCCACGCGGCGGAAACGATGCATCGACCAGAAACCGCGCGCGGCTTTCCACGTTGCCTTCTTCGGGCGCATTGCGATCCCTGGAACTTTCGAGTTCCCGCCACATGACGCTGCACGTCCCCGCTTGCTGCGTTCAAAAGCACGGCCGATCAGCCTGCGACTTGCACGCACCGGCGGTGCTGGCGCAGCGATCGGCGGGGTTGTCGCGCGCTGTCATCCCGCGTGGCAAGCCACTCGCAGCACGAACGCGCGCAATCGTGATTCCCCTCGTTCTTTTCTAACGCCCGCATCGTTACCAGAGCAATACGACCTTTAGGCCAGGGTCGGCGAACGACAACGTTGTCAGTGCGGACTGCCTGCCTCGATCGCGATGCGGATGGCATCGGCGCTGGTGGTCGCCCCGAGTCGCTTGAGCAGGCTGGCGCGGTGCATCTTCACGGTCTTCTCTTCGATGCCCAGCAAATCGCCGATCTGCTTGTTGCGCATGCCGCGCGACATGTGTTCCAGCACCTGCTTTTGCCGTGGCGTGAGTGCGCCCACCAGGGCTGAGGCATGGGCGATACGCTGGTTGTGCGCGCGATCGGGGGTGCCGGAGACGTCCATCTGCGAGCCGATGAAGTACTCGACGGCGCCGTCGGCGCCGATCAGAGGCGCCACCATCACGGCATTGCGGAACGCGGTGCCGTCCTTGCGGTAATTGGTGAGCACGGTCAACGAGGGTCGCCCGTTGGCGATGGCGTCGCGCAGCAAGGCCCGCTGATCGGGCTCGCTGCCGGCGCCCTGCAGGAAACGGCAGTTTCGGCCCAGGATTTCATCCTCCTGGTAGCCGGTGAGCTCGCAGAAGGCGGCATTGACGCAGACGATCGGGTTATCCGGCAGACGCGGGTTGGTGACCAGGGTCGCAAGGGGAGACAGGCCAATGGATGCGAACAAGGCGCCTTCAAACCCAGTTTGATGCATGTGCGATTTCCTCAGTCACCCGGTGCGCGTGTGACTGCGATTCGAACAGAACGGGTCGGCAATACCAAGCCCCGCAAGCGTGCTTGTCGATGTTTTTCAGACGACCTGCAAGACGCGGGCCGTCCGGTACCGAACCATCGAGGTATCCATGCTGGCTTATTCACGCGCCCCGTCGATCGGGCGCAGCATGAAGGTGTTGTGTCCCCTGGAGAGCGCCATGTTGAATTGGCCTGAATACCGCAAACAGCTGCTCGGCCGCATCGGCGAGATCGCCAAGCTGAGCCCCGACACCGTGGCCGGCTACCAGACCCTGTCCGCCGCCGGCAGCAAGACCGGTCACCTGGACGCCAGGACGCGCGAACTGATCTCGCTGGCGGTGGCGGTCACCACCCGCTGCGACGGCTGCATCACGGTGCACACCGCCGAGGCGCTGAAGCAGGGCGCCACCCCGGATGAAATTGCCGAAGCGCTGGGCGTGGCGGTGGCCATGAATGCCGGCGCGGCGCTGGTGTATTCAGCGCGCGTGCTCGATGCCGTCCACAGCTATCAGGCGGAACGATAGGGCACGGCTCGGTAAGAGTCGGCGACCACCCAGGCCCCGCACGCGATGGCGGCGGAAATCGCCAGCGCGGTCCAGCCGGTGCGGTCATGAGGCGTGGCGACCACCGTGGGCACCCACACCAGTAGGGTGATGATCCATAGCATCGCCGCCTCGAGCCTTGCCGCCAGCTGCGGCAATACGCCAAACAGCACCGCCAGGCAGGTGGCGATGCTGCAGGCGCCGGTGAAATACGCCCAGCCCAGGGGGTACGGCAACCAGGTCGGAATCAGCGCTACGGTCTGCTCGCTGTAAACAAAGTGAGACAGGCCGATCATCGGCAGCGATAGCGCAAACACCACGCGCGCCGCGCGCACGCCGCGTCGCCCGGTGAGATGGCGCAACCCGTCGCTGCGTTCGCCCAGATGGCCGGCAAACAACACCCACGCAGCCGCGAAGATCACCGCAATCTCGCCCAGGCCCAGCCAGGTGGCCTCCATCGAGGGCACCACGATCACGGCGGGCAATTTGAGCAATACCGTCCACACCAGCATGAAGACCACCAGCAAGACCGATGCGGGCTTTGCCCAGCTGCGCAGCAGCAGTCCGATGCCGGCCACCAGTTCGATCAGCGCAAACAGATAGGCGATCGGCCGCGCCCCCGGCATGTGCTCGATCGGCAGGTGCTGCCACACCAGGGCGACGTCGCCGTAGATGAAGCCCAGCGCGCCCAGCGACATCATGCAGAGGGCCAGCCACTGCTGGGACAGGTGTGTCTGCGCAGCGCTGTTGCCCCACGCGCCGCTGCCAGTCAGCACCGAGGTTGATGCCCGATACGAACGTTCCATGCCTTGCTCCTTCACCATGAACGGACAGAGGGAGGACAGCGCTTCGATGCGAGGGCGGCCCTGGGGCGGCCACGGGCTCCCAGGGGCTGCCCGCCGCGCCATTAAATCGGCAGATACGGCGTGGCGCAATGGAGTGCGATGATGCGCCGGCGAGCCCCGTTCTTTTGATCCCGCTTCAGAGGAAGCCAAGGCCATGTATCGCCCCCGCCCCATCGTGAACCTGCCTGCCGACACGGACGCCGACGGCATCAAGGTCTACACCATTGCCGCCGGCAGCGGCGCCGTGGATATCTCGCGCTACTTGCCGCGCATGGCGGCGATGAAGCGGGCGCGACCCATCGCATGGTCGACCACGCCGGCCTTTGCGATCTGCCACGAAGCGGCGCAAGCGCGTTATCTGGTGCTGGGGTGGTGGGGCAACGACAACGAGATGTTCATCGCGGTGGCGGCGGAAGATGCCACCGGCTGGGTCGAGGACATGTCGCGCTATTCGTTCTGCCTGTGGGACATGGAAGTGATGTGGCACGAGCGCAATGCGTTCGTCGACTGGATGTATGGCGCGGTGCCCAGCCTGGACGCCTATCGGGCTGACCGGCTGTGCAAGGTGTAGGCATGGACAAACTTGGCTGGGCCGCCAAGGGCGTGTTGCGGTTGGTGTTTGTCGTGCTGCTCAGCCTGTTGATGGCGGCCCTTGGTTACGCGGCGATACTTGGCTTGATCTTGTGCTTTCCGCCACACGCCATCCAGTGATCGCCTTCAGGCCGCGCTGCTGGCGGCCGCACGCTGCAACAGCAACTCCCGCTCGCGCAGGTTGCGTGTGAGCGAGGCGGCGCGCTCGAATTCTTCGCGCGCCTCGGCATGACGACCCAGCTTGCCGAGCAGGTCGCCGCGCACGCTGGGCAGCAGGTGATAGTGGCGTAGCAGGGGTTCGTCGCGCAGTGCGTCCACCAGGTTCAGGCCCACCTCGGGGCCGAATGCCTGCGCGTGAGCCACCGCGCGATTGAGTGCCACCACCGGCGAGGGCAGGCGGCGCGCGAGCGTGTCGTAGAGCGCGGCAATGCGCGACCAGTCGGTGGCGTCCACGGTGCGCGCCCGCGCATGACAGGCAGCAATCGCCGCCTGGAGTGTGTACGGACGTTCGCTGCCGCCCAGTGCTTCGGCGCGTTGCAGCGCGGCCAGGCCGCGTTGAATCAGCAGCTGATCCCAGCGCCCGCGGTTCTGCTCGCCCAGCAGGATGGGCTCGCCGTGCGGCCCTTGCCGCGCGGCGGTGCGCGACGCCTGGATTTCCATCAGCGCCACCAGGCCATGCACCTCGGCTTCGGCCGGGGCCAGGCCAGCGAGCACGCGGCCCAGGCGCATGGCTTCCTCGCAGAGCGCCGGACGCATCCAGTCGCTGCCCGAGGTGGCCGCGTAGCCTTCGTTGAAGATCAGGTAGACCACTTCCAGCACGGAGGCGAGGCGCGCCGCGAGCTCGTCGCCGCGCGGCACTTCGAACGGCACCTGGGCTTCGCTGAGCGTGCGTTTGGCGCGCACGATGCGCTGTGCCACCGTGGGCTCGGGCACCAGGAAGGCGCGCGCGATTTCGCTGGTGGTCAGGCCGCCGAGCAGGCGCAGGGTCAACGCCACGCGCGCCTCGGTGGACAGCACCGGATGGCATGCCGTGAATATCAGGCTGAGCAGATCATCACCGACCGGATTGTCGAGCATGGCATCCGGGTCTCCCACGGATTGTTCGAGCTGGTCTTCGATCTCGCGCGTCAGTTCCCCTTCCTTGCGACGATGCAGCGCGTGGCGCCGCATCTGGTCGATCGCGCGATGCTTGGCGGTAGTCATCAGCCAGGCGCCCGGATTGCGCGGCACCCCCGTCTGCGGCCACTGCTCCAGCGCCGTGACCAGCGCGTCCTGCGCCAGTTCCTCGGCCACGCCCACGTCGCGGACGATGCGGGCGAGGCCGGCGATCAGGCGTGGCGATTCCATGCGCCAGACCGCTTCGATGGTGCGATGGATATCAGTGGCCGTCATGGCCGCCGATCACAACACCACGCCGGTGGCGGCGCAAGTTCGCGCGCACCATGCCGCCGCCGGAATCAGGGTGGCGACATCACCATCCAGTGCACGCCGAAGCGATCGCGCAACATGCCGAAGCTGGAGGCAAAGAAGGTCTTGGACAGCGGCATGGACGCCTCGCCGCCGCCCTCCAGCAAGGCCTCGAACGAGCGCTTGGCCTCGCTATCGTCCTTGGCATTGATCACCAGCGAGAAGCCGCGAAAATCCGGCGTGCCACCACATTCGCCATCGGATGCATTGACCAGCGATTCGCCGATCCGCATCGAGGCATGCATGATTTTCTCGCCATGCGCAGGGCGTGGACCGGCGGCCTGGTCGCCCGGTTGTTCGGGGCTGTCCTTGAATCGCATCAGCGTTTGCACCTGCGCGCCGACGGCCTTGCCGTAGAAGGCGAGGGCTTCCTCGCAGCGGCCGTCGAAGAACAGATAGGGCTGGATCAGCATGGTGACATCTCCTGGCGGGTTCAGCGTGGATCGCCCATGCGGGCGCGCTGCTGTGCTTCCAATTCGCGCGCTTCGGGCGTGAAGGCATCGCCGAAATCCTCCGCTTCGAAGACGCGGCGGATCTCGATTTCCGAGGCGCCGTCATCGAACGGGTTGGGTGCGCGCTTCATCCACTCGATGGCCTCTTCCAGCGAGCTCAGCTGCAGTACCCAGAAACCGGCGATCAGCTCCTTGGTTTCCGTAAACGGGCCGTCGATGACAGTACGCTGGTCGCCCTCGTAGCGCACGCGTGCACCGCTCCTGCTGGGGTGCAGACCTTCGCCGGCCAGCATCACCCCGGCCTTGACCAGCTCCTCGTTGAAGCGGGTCATCTCGGTCAGCAGTTTTTCGCTCGGCATCTCGCCGGCTTCGGAGGCCCGGGTGGCCCTGACCATGGCTACGAATCGCATGTGCTTGCTCCTGTGAGTGTGGCTCTTATGCACACGACGAAGGAGCCCCGGTGGAATCGACAGGGTAGGCGAAGAAACCTGTGGGAGCGCACCCTGTGCGCGACAACCCGGCGGCGCGGCGATTGGCGATGCCGCGTCGGGCACAGGGTGCCCTCCCACAGGTGATGACGAGAGGGGTGTTGCTTAGCGGAACGCCAGCGCCAGCACGATGCCGATCCAGACCGCCATGCCCAGCCAGTTGTTGTTGCGGAAGGCCCACAGGCAGGCGGCGCGGTCGTGGCTGCGGATGCGCCACATCTGCCAGCCGAACAGGCCAGCGGCCACCAGCAGGCCCATCCAGTAGGGCCAGCCCAGCATCGCGCGCTGGCCCACCAGCAGCATCGCCAGCAGGAAGGTGGCCATCAGAATGCCCAGGATCGGCAGATCCGCGTCGCCAAACAGGATGGCGGTGGATTTGGCGCCGGCCTTGATGTCCTCGTCGCGGTCCACCATGGCGTATTGGGTGTCGTACACCACCGACCAGATGATGTTGGCGATGAACAGCAGCCAGCCCACCGGCGGCACGGTATTCATCACGGCCGCGAACGCCATCGGGATCGCCCAGCCGAACGCCGCACCCAGCACGACTTGCGGCAGGTGTGTGTAGCGCTTGGTGAACGGGTAGATCGCCGCCAGACCGGCGCCCGCGAAGGACAGCCAGATGGTGAGCTTGTTGGTGAACAGCACCAGCACGAAGGAGAACACCAACAGGCTGGCGAAGATGATCAGGGCCTCGCGCGGCGTCACACGTCCGGCCGCGATAGGTCGCCCTGCCGTACGTTCCACCTGGGGATCAAGCTTGCGGTCGGCGAAATCGTTGATGGCGCAGCCGGCCGCACGCATCGAGAACACACCCAGCGTGAAGATCACCAGCAGCTTCAGCGGCGGGAAATCCGAGGCCGCCAGCCACAGCGCCCACCAGGTCGGCCACAGCAACAGCAGCGCGCCGATCGGGCGATCCATGCGGGTCAGCACCAGATAGTCGCGCGCCTTGCTGCGATAGGGCGCCGGCAAACGCTGCAGCAGCCAGTCGAGCACGCGCGTGGCGCGGGAGGAGCTATCCGCGGGCTGCGTCGAGCGCGCCGGTCTAGAGCCCGCGCCAGGGCGCGGACGCGGTGTACTCGTAGTCGGCAGGTTGCGCCGCTGGCGCTTGCGGGAAGTAGGAGCCATCCATGAAGTGTAGCGTGGCCCACCGCCGTGGGTAGCGTGACGCAGCGCCGGTTTGCGGGGCGCACCTTGTCGCAACACGGTCATAAAGCGGCCTAAACTTTCCACTTTCCCGACTGGAGATGAGCCCGTGCCCAAAGCCCTGAGCCACGTCGCCCTGATCGTTGCCCATCCCACGCGCACGGCCGAGCTGTTGACCGGCGTGTTCGAGGATGCGCGCATTTTGCGCGAGGAAGATCCGGCCGATAGCCATCCGGAAGTCATCGTGGCGCTGGCGGGGCTGGAATTTGCCCTGATCCGCGGCAGCGGTCCCGCGTCACGCAACGGCGACCACATCGCGTTCGCCGTGACCAAGCAGGAGCAGCTCGATTGCGCGCGGCGCATGGACGAGCTGGCGCTGGATTATCAGATGGCCCGCGAGGACACGGCGCTGTATTTCAGTGATTACGACAACCATGTGTTTGAGTTGGAGGTGGTCGAGTCGTGACGGAGAGCGTCGCGCACAGGGTGCGCTCCCACAGGAGGATCCAGCCCCCTGTGGGGTCCCTGTGGGAGCGCACCCTGTGCGCGACTGACGTGCCTCATTCCCTCAACAACAACCGATACGCCGGATTCTCGCTCTCGTCGCGATACGGATAGCCGAGTGTGTCCAGAAACGCCTGAAACAGGATCCGTTCATCCGGCGGCACCTGAATTCCGACCAGGATGCGCCCGTAATCCGCCCCCTGATTGCGGTAATGGAACAGGCTGATATTCCAGTCCGGATGCATATGCCCCAGAAAGCGCGTCAGCGCGCCCGGGCGTTCGGGAAACTCGAAACGGAACAGCTGCTCGTCGCGCGCCAGCGGTGAGCTGCCACCTATCATGTGGCGCAGGTGCAGCTTGGCCAGTTCATCGTCGGTGAGATCGAGCACGCCGAAATCGTGGGCACGGAAAGCCTCGATCAACGTCTCGCGCTCATCGCGATGCGCAGTCTGTATGCCGACGAAGATATGCGCCTGGCTGGCATTGCCGATGCGGTAGTTGAATTCCGTGATGCTGCGCTGATCCAGTGCCTCGCAGAAACGGCGGAAGCTGCCGCGTTCCTCGGGTATGGTCACCGCGAACACCGCTTCCCGCTGCTCGCCCACTTCCGCGCGCTCGGCCACAAAGCGCAGCCGGTCGAAATTGAGGTTGGCGCCTGAGACGACGGCCACCATCGGGTGTTCCGAAGCGCCATGCGTGGCGACGTATTGCTTGAGCCCGGCCAGCGCGAGTGCGCCGGCAGGCTCGGGCACGCTGCGGGTGTCCTGGAAGACATCGCGGATGGCCGCGCAGATCGCGTCCGTATCCACCCGCAGCATGGCGTCCACATGGCGCTGGCACAGCGCAAAGGTGAGATCGCCCACACGCTTCACGGCCGTGCCATCCGCAAACAGGCCGACTTCCGACAGCGATACCGGTGCGCCTGCCTCCAGTGATTGGACCATCGCATCGGAGTCGCAGGTCTGAACGCCGATCACTTTCACATCCGGACGCAGCGCCTTCACATAAGCGGCGATACCAGCGAGCAAACCGCCACCGCCGACGGGCACGAAGATGGCGTGCAGTGGCCCGGGATGCTGGCGCAGGATTTCCATGCCCACGGTGGCCTGCCCGGCGATCACCGCGGGATCGTCGAACGGATGGACGAAGGTGTAGCCGTGTTCGTGCTGCAGTCGTGCCGCCGCGGCTTGCGCATCGCTATAGGAGTCGCCGGTCAGCACGATATCGACCTGGTCGCCGCCAAAGCGACGCACGGCGTCGACCTTGACCTGGGGTGCCGTCACTGGCATCACGATCACTGCGTGTATGCCAAGCCGCGCCGCCGCCAACGCCACGCCTTGGGCATGGTTGCCCGCCGAGGCGGCGATCACGCCACGGGCTCGTTGCGCCGCGTCCAGCTGACACATGCGGTTATAGGCGCCGCGCAGCTTGAACGAGAAAACCGGCTGCTGGTCTTCGCGCTTGAGCAAGACACGCTGCCCCAATCGCGTGGATAGGAGCGTCGCCGGCTCAAGCGATGTCTCGCGCGCCACATCGTAGACGCGCGCGCCCACTGTCTGGCGCAGTAGTTCGTGCTCGCTCAGCGGATCCGCGTCCAGCGTGGCAGCAAGTGCATTCATGGCGTGGCGAGCGGGTGGCTTACCTCGATCACGTCCACCAGCTTGCGCGTCTGCTTGATGATCTGTTCGACGGTGGCGTCGGCGCCATGCAGCACCAGGGTGAGTTGTGTGACGGCCGGATCTTCGGTGGCGGCGACGGTAAGCGTGTCGATATTGCAATGACGCGCGGCGAACAGCCCGGCCACGCGCATCAGGGCGCCGGATTCGTTTTGCAACAGGATGGATAGCGTATGTCTCATGCGGGCTCCGTGTTGCCGATGCTCAGAACATGTCCGAGGTGGCATCGCCGTCCGACGCCGGTGCCACCCGCGACGGAATGAAATCGCCGGTGATCATCTGCGCGTACGTCGCCCCCGGACCCACCATCGGATACACGCCGGCATCCGGGTCAATCATCACTTCCAGAAATGCAGGGCCATCGAAGGCAAGGAAGTCGGCGATGGTCTCCGCCAGTTCCGCCTTGTCCTCCAGGCGCTTCGCCCACTCGAACCCATCAGCCTGCGCCGCCTTGATGAAGTCCTTCTTGTGCAGGCTCTTGTCCGACGATGCAAAGCGGCCACGGAAAAACAGCTTCTGCCACTGGCGCACCATGCCGTCGCCGATGTTGTTGAGCACGACGACCTTGACCGGCAGGCCATAGGTGGTGACGGTTTCCAGCTCGCCCAGATTCATGCGGATGCTGGCGTCGCCGTCGATATCGATCACCACCGCGTCGCGCCGCGCGAACTGCGCACCAATGGCGGCGGGCAGGCCGAATCCCATGGTGCCCATGGAACCGGACGTGAGCCAATGGCGCGGCTCGCGAAAATCAAAGTACTGCGCGGCCCACATCTGGTGCTGGCCCACGCCGGTGCTGATCACGGCGCGGCCTTGGGTGTGTTCGTTGATGGCCTGGATCACCGCCTGCGGCTGGATCAACGCGCTCTCGCGGTCGTAGTTCAGCGCATGCGTGTGCTTGAGCGCAGCAATATGGGAGTGCCAGTCCGCATAGCGCCCATCGTTTGCGAAATGCAGGCCGTGACGGATGCCGTATTGCTGCAGGCGCGATAGCGTCGCGTCGAGGTCGCCATGATGATGCCAGTCCACCGACTTCACCTTGCCGATCTCGGCGGGGTCGATGTCGATCTGTGCGATGAAGCGTGCGTGCGGGGCAAAGCGCTCCGGCACGCTGGCCACGCGATCGTCGAAACGAGCGCCAAGCGCGAGCAGGAAATCGCAGTCCTCGACGGCGTAATTGGCGTAGGCCGTACCGTGCATGCCCAACATATGCAAGGCGAGCGGTTCAGTGGTGTCGATCGCACCGATGCCCATCAAGGTGGTGGTCACCGGCAGGCCAAACTGCTTCACGAAAGCGCGCAGCGTGGCGGAGGACTCCGCCGAGATGATGCCGCCACCCGCATAGATCAGCGGACGCTTCGCCCTTGCCAGCGCGTTGAAGAAAATCTCGCACTGCGCGTCATCCACGCGTGCGCTCTGGATGGCGTGCTGGCGGGCGCGATAGCCGGGAATAGGCAGCGTGCCTTCACCGGCGAAGGTGAGCGGACTGTTCTGCACATCCTTGGGGATATCGACAACGACAGGGCCCGGACGTCCACTGCGCGCGATCTCAAAGGCCGTACGCAAGGTGACTTCAAGCCGCGAGGGATCGGTGAGCAGGAACACGTGCTTGGCGCACGGACTCATGATGTTGCTGACCGGTGCCTCCTGGAAGGCATCGCTGCCGAGCGCGCCGGTGGGCACCTGGCCGCAGATCACCACCATCGGCACGGAATCGGACATCGCATCGCGCACCGGCGTGACCATATTGGTGGCGCCCGGGCCGGAGGTGACGATGGCCACGCCCACCTTGCCCGAGGCGCGCGCATAGCCGGCCGCCATGAAGCCGGCGCCTTGCTCGTTGGCAGGCACGATCAAGGGCATCGGCTCGCCGCCCATCGGCGACAGATGCGTGGCATTGAATCGGAAGACCGCGTCGTACACCGGCAGGATCGCGCCACCCGAATAACCGAACAGCACGTCGACGCCTTCGTCCGCCAATACCTGCACGACGACTTCTGCACCGCTCATGGTCTGGCCGGCGAGCGCATGCGTCGAAGCGGGCATGTCGCGACTTTCAAGAGCACGTTGCAGTGGCACGTTCACGATGGTCGGGTTCCCCAGATTCGCCGATGCTTCGGCGGATCGAGTTGGTTGGAAAAGTGCCCTCCCCCAAATCATCGGGGGAGGGCCAGGAAGGGTCTTGCATGCTTGCGGGATAAGCGCCCCTCTCAAGTCGAACAACAACCAGCATGCCGCTGCGGCATCAGCCGCAGCGGCCAAATATCAACCTACTTTCTTGAGCGGCTCAGCCGAGGGCTTGGGCGCATTCGCCTGCAGCCACGGCATGCGAGCACGCAGCTTGGCGCCGACCTGTTCCACCGGATGCTCCAGGTCCGCCTGCTTGAACTTCTTGTAGTTCGGCAGGCCGGCCTGGTATTCGGCGATCCAGTTGCGCGCGAAGGTGCCGTCCTGGATATCGGTGAGCACGTCCTTCATGCGCGCCTTGGTGCCGGCATCGATCACGCGCGGGCCGCTCACGTAGTCGCCGTACTGCGCGGTTTCGGAGACGAACTCCAGCATGCGTGAAATGCCGCCCTCGTAGAACAGATCCACGATCAGCTTCAGTTCGTGCAGCACTTCGTAATAGGCGATTTCCGGCTGGTAACCGGCTTCGACCAGCGTTTCAAAACCAGCCTGTACCAGGGAGCTGGCACCGCCGCAAAGCACCGCCTGTTCGCCGAACAGATCGGTCTCGGTCTCTTCCTTGAAGTCCGTCTTGATCAGCAGCGCGCGACCACCGCCGATGCCATCGGCATACGCCTTGGCGCGGGCTTCCGCCTGGCCGCTGACGTCCTGGTGCACGGCCCAGATGCTGGGCACGCCGCGACCGATTTCATACTCGCGACGCACCAGCGCGCCCGGGCCCTTGGGCGCCACCAGGATCACGTCGATGTCGGCGCGCGGATCGATCTGCTTGAAGTGCACGTTGAAACCGTGCGCAAACAGTAACGCTGCGCCCGGCTTGATGTTCGGCTCGATGTGCTCGCGATATAGCTGCGGCTGCACCATGTCCGGCGTGAGCACGGCGACCAGGTCGGCGTCCTTCACGGCATCGCCCGGCTCAGCCACGGTGAAACCTTCGGCGCGGGCTTTCTCCCACGAGGGGCCACCCTTGCGCAGGCCAACCACCACGTCGAGACCGGAGTCGCGCAGGTTGAGTGCGTGGGCGCGGCCCTGGCTGCCAAAGCCCAGGACGGCGATGCGGGCCTTGGCCAGCGTGTCGTTGTTGTTGCTCATGCGGTGACTCCTGCGTTCGTGTCTTCGTTGACGTGTCGGGAAACAGAGGCGGATGGACTGCGTGATGCGATGGGTTGCGTGGTGGCTCCTTCAGACGCGGAGCCCACCAGGGCGACGTACTTGGCCATGGCGCCGCGCGTGACCTTGGGCGCAGGCGGTTGCCAGCTGGCGCGACGGGAGGCGAGATCGGCGGTGGTGCTGATCTGGCGCGTTTCGGCGTCGATGCGGATGCGATCGCCTTCGTGCAGCAGCGCAATCGGGCCGCCGCGCGCCGCTTCCGGTGCGATATGGCCGACCATGTAGCCGTGGGTGGCGCCGGAGAAGCGACCATCGGTGATCAAGGCCACGTCGTCGCCCAGGCCGCGGCCGATCAGCGCCGCCGTCACGCCCAGCATCTCGCGCATGCCTGGGCCACCCGCCGGGCCTTCATTGCGGATCACGATGACGTCGCCCTTCTCGATGCTGCCGCCCTGAACGGCGGCAAACGCCTGCTCTTCGCTTTCGAACACGCGGGCGCGTCCCTCGAAGTGGTTGGCGCCCTTGCCGGCGAGTTTGAGGATGCAACCGTCCGGCGCGAGATTGCCGTAGAGGATGGAATAGCCGCCGCGCGGCTTCAGCGGCTTTGACACCGGATGCACCACGTCCTGCGTTTCAGCTCGCGGTGCCGCAGCGACTTCATCGAACAGGCTGCGACCGGTGACGGTGGGTGCGTCGATCAGCATGCCCGCGGCAATCAGTTCTTCCGCCACGCGTGCGCTGCCGCCGGCCCCGAACATCTCGACCGCGGTGTAGCGGCCGCCAGGCAACAGATCTGCGATCACCGGGGTGTGTTTCGATGCAGGCTCGAAATCCTCCAGCGTCCACGGCGTACCCGCTTCACGTGCGATGGCGAGCAGGTGCAGCACAGCGTTGGTGGAACCGGCCGTGGCTGCGACCATGCGCGCGGCATTGCGGAACGCGGTTTCGGTGAGCAGTTCGCGTGGCGTGCGGTTTTCTTTTAGGCACTCCATCACCAGCTCGCCGCAGCGGCGTGCGGCCACTGCCTTCGCTGGATGTGTGGCGGGGATGTCATTGAAGCCCAGCGGCGACAAGCCCAGCGTGGAGAGCACCATCGCCATCGTGTTGGCAGTGAACTGCCCGCCGCATGCACCGGCGCCGGGGCAGGCATCGCGCTCCACTGAAGTCAGTTCGGCATCGCTGATCTTGCCCGCGCCGTGCGCACCGACTGCTTCGAACACCTGCTGGATGGTGATCGGATGGTTGTCGTGGGTGCCGTGCGCAATCGTGCCGCCGTACATCGCGACGGCCGGGATATTGAGTCGCGCCATCGCCATCGCAGCGGCAGGAATGGTCTTGTCGCAACCGCACAGCACCACCATCGCGTCAAGGCAGTGGCCATCGACGGCCAGCTCGATGGAGTCGGTGATCACCTCTCGGCTGATCAGCGAGGCGCGCATGCCGGGCGTGCCCATGGCGATGCCGTCGGTCACGGCGATGGTGTTGAATTCCACCGGCGTGCCGCCCGCAGCGCGAATGCCGTCGGCGACATGTTCGGCCAGTTCGCGCAGATTGAGGTTGCACGGGCTCACGTTGGACCAGGTGTGCACGACGGCCACCAGCGGCCTGGCAATCGCTTCGTCGTCCAGGCCGGTGGCGCGGAGCATGGCGCGCGCGGGGGCACGGTCGGGGCCGGTCTTGATCAGATCACTGCGCATGCGTGTTCCTTGAGAGATGCTCGAATGACTCAGCCACAGGCGCGGCCCCAGCGAAGAAAAGCTGCCGCGTTGCAGGCGTGTTCGTCGATGGCGGCCAACACCGCTTCCAATACCTGCTGCGTGCCGGCGTCGCCGCCGATGTCGCGGGTATGCGGACCGTGCTCCAGCACTTCGGCCACGGCCGCTTCCACCGTAGTCGCTTCTTCTTCCAGCCCCAGCGAATGGCGCAGCAGCATCGCGGTGGAAAGAATGGCGCCAATCGGATTGGCCACGCCCTGGCCGGCGATATCCGGCGCGGAGCCGTGGATGGGCTCATACAGTCCACCCTTGCCTTCGCCCAGCGACGCCGAAGGCAGCAGGCCCAGCGAGCCGGCCAGCGCGGCGGCTTCATCGGTGAGGATGTCGCCGAACAGGTTCTCGGTGACCACCACGTCGTACTTGCCAGGCTGGGTCAGCAACAGCATGGCCATCGAATCGACCAGCTGGTGTTCCAGCTTCACATCGGGAAATTCACCGGCGATGCGCTGCACGGTGCTGCGCCACAAGCGCGAGGTTTCCAGCACGTTGGCCTTGTCCACCGAGGTGACGTGCTTGCGGCGTTCCCGTGCCAGCTGGAATGCGCGACGCGTCACGCGCTCGACTTCAGCCACGGTGTACTTGCATTCGTCGATGGCGGTGTCGATGGTGCGTGTCTTGGCACCGAAGTACGCGCCGCCGGTGAGTTCGCGTACGAACAGCACGTCGACGTTTTTCAGCTTTTCGTTCTTCAGCGGCGACAGCTCGGCCAGCGCGGGATGCACCTGCAGCGGTCGCAGGTTGGCGTAGACGCCCAGCGCGGCACGCAGCGCCAGCAGACCCTGCTCGGGACGCACCGGTGCACTCGGGTCGGACCACTTCGGGCCACCGACCGCACCGAGCAACACCGCGTCGGCGGCCTTGCAGGCTTCCAGGGAGGCCTTGGGCAATGGCTCGCCGGTGGCATCGATGGCGCAACCGCCAATCTGGTGTTCTTCAAAATGGAAGTGATGGTCGTAGTGCGCTGCCACGGCATCGAGCACGGCCACGGCCGCTGCAGTGACCTCGGGGCCGACGCCGTCGCCGGGCAGGGTGACGATGTGCGCTCTCATGCAGCTTTCTCCGTGCGTTGTTCGTAGGCGGTGATGGCGTCGCTGTGTTGCTGCAGGTACCCAAGCTGGTCCACGCCGTTGAGCAGGCAGTGGCGGGCAAATGCTTCGAGCTGAAAATGGATATGGCCGCCGTCGGGCAGGGCGATCACTTGTTCCTTCACGTCGATGGACAGCTCGATGCCCGGGTGTTCCAGCAGCCAGCGGTGTTCGGCTTCGTCCAGCACGATGGCAAGCAGGCCGTTCTTCAGCGCGTTGTTGCGGAAGATGTCGGCGATCTCGCTGCACAGCACCGCCTGGATGCCGTAGTCGAGCAGCGCCCACGGCGCGTGTTCGCGCGAGGAGCCGCAACCGAAATTGCGGCCGGCGATGAGGATCGAGCAGCCTTTCGCCTGTGGCTGATTGAGCGGGAAGGCCGGGTTGTCGCTGCCGTCGGCCTGATAGCGCCAGTCGTTGAAGCACAGCTTGCCCAGGCCGGCGCGCTCGGTGGTGGTGAGGAAGCGCGCGGGGATGATGCGGTCGGTGTCGATGTTCTCGTCCGGCAGCACGGCGGTGCGGGAGTGGAGGCGGGTGATCGGGCGCATTAAAAAACCTCCGAAGGACAAAGTCCCTTCTCCCCTCCGGGGAGAAGGTGCCCCGAAGGGGCGGATGAGGGGCGGGTGCTCGCGGGAACGCACATCGAAGCGCGCTCTGATGTTTGACCGAGGCAAGAGTGACCCCTCACCTCAGTCCTCTCCCCGGAGGGGAGAGGAAGAAAAGCTCGCCCCTTCATGCGGCCACCTCCGTCGCATACTCACGCGGATCGGCAATGCGCCCCGCGACGGCCGATGCTGCCGCCGTGGCCGGACTCGCCAGAACCGTGCGCGCGCCCTTGCCCTGGCGACCTTCAAAGTTGCGGTTTGAGGTGCTCACCACCAACTGTCCCGGCTGCGCGAAGTCGCCATTCATGGCGATGCACATCGAGCAACCGGGCTCACGCCACTCGGCACCTGCAGCGGTGAATACGTGATGCAAGCCTTCGTTCTCCGCGTCGCGGCGCACCGCTTCGGAACCCGGCACCACCAGCATGCGCACACCATCGGCGACGCGACGACCGCGCAGTACGTGAGCGGCCTCGCGCAGATCCGAAAGGCGCGAGTTCGTACAGCTACCGACGAAGACCACGTCGACCGGCGTGCCCTGCATCGGCTTGCCGGCCTCGGCCTTCATGTAATCCAGCGCGCGCTTTTCCTGAGCATTGCGTGCCGCGGGAACCGGCTTGTCCATCGCGATGGCCATGCCCGGATGCGTGCCATAGGTGACGGTGGGACGCACCTTGCTCGCGTCGATGCGCACTTCGCGGTCGTACTCGGCGCCATCGTCCGTGCGCAGCGACTTCCAGCGTGCGACGGCTTCGTCCCAGGCGGCGCCCTGCGGCGAACGGGGACGGCCCTTCAGCCAGGCGAATGTCGTTTCGTCGGGCGCGATCATGCCTGCACGTGCGCCCGCTTCGATCGACATATTGCACACCGTCATGCGCTCTTCCATCGACAGCTGCTCGATGGCGTCGCCGCGATATTCGATGACGTAGCCAGTGCCACCGTCCACGCCGATCTCGCCGATGATGTGCAGGATCAGGTCCTTCGCACCTACGCCCGCGGACAGATGACCGTCCACATGGATGGCCAGCGTTTTCGCCTTGCGCTGAAGCAGGCACTGCGTGGCCATCACGTGACCGACTTCCGTGGTGCCGATGCCGAATGCCAGCGCACCGAACGCACCGTGGGTGGAGGTGTGGCTGTCGCCGCAGACGATGGTCATGCCGGGTTGGGTCGCACCCAGTTCCGGGCCGAACACATGCACGATGCCGCGATCGCTGCTGTTCCAGCCGTGTAGTTCAACGCCGAATTCGCGGCAATTGGTTTCCAGCTGCGACACCTGCGCCTTGGCTTCGGCGTTCGCGTAGGGACGCTCGCCGTCGGCGCCGGCGGGCAGGGTGGGCGTGGAGTGATCGAGCGTTGCCAGCATGCGATCGGGGCGACGCAGCTTCAGACCGCGCTCGCGCAGTTCGCTGAAGGCCTGCGGCGAGGTGACTTCATGCACCAGGTGCAGATCGACGTAGAGGATTGCGGGGGTGTCGGCGCTTTCAGCGGCGACGACATGGGCGTCCCACACTTTTTCAAACAATGTCTTTGCCATTACGCAGCCTCCTGCGCTGCTTCGATCTGGACGGGCGTGAGCCAGCCCCACTGGTCAGCTGTGGTGCCATCAAACAAGCCAAAGAACGCCTTCTGCAGTGCGCGTGTGACGTCGCCCGGACGTCCTGCACCCACCGGCTTGCGATCGACCGAACGCACTGGCGTGATTTCCGCCGCGGTGCCGGTCATGAAGATCTCGTCGGCGGTGTATAGCGCTTCGCGCGGCAGGTCGCGTTCTTCCACCACGATGCCCAGTTCGCCGGCCAGCGTGATCACCGACTCGCGGGTGATGCCGGCGAGGATGCCCGCGCTGGTCGGTGGCGTGAGCAGTTTGTTGTTCTTCACCAGGAACAGGTTTTCGCCCGCGCCTTCGCTCAGCAGGCCGTTATGACCCAGCGCGATGCCTTCGGCGTAGCCGCCGCGACGCGCCTCGAGCGCGATCAGCTGGCTGCTGAGGTAATTGCCGCCGGCCTTGGCCCAGCTGGGAAAGGTGTTCGGTGCGGGGCGCTGCCAGGAGGACACGCACACGTCGGCACCGTGCTCCAGTGCTTCGCCGAGATACGCGCCCCATTCCAGCGCCATGATCGCCACGTCCACCGGCGAATCGGTCTTCGGCAGCACGCCCAGGCCGCCTGCGCCGCGGAACACGATGGGGCGCACATAGGCCGACTTCATGCGATTGGCGCGGATCACTTCATGGCAGGCCGCGTTGATCTCGTCTTCGCTGTAGCCGATCTCGATCTCGTAGATGCGCGCCGATTCGAACAGGCGGCGCGTGTGATCGGCGAGGCGGAAATAGGCCGGGCCCTGCGGCGTCGCATATACGCGCTCGCCTTCGAATACCGAGGAGCCGTAGTGCAGCGCGTGGGTGCTGACGTGGACCGTAGCCTCGGTCCAGGGTTTGATCTGGCCGTTGTGCCAGAGGAAGGGCGTCGTCATTTGGTGCTCCTCGGTTTCACAGGCTCGCGACCGCAGCCCGTGGCGACACGGGTTGTTGTCGTTCGATGCGGTTGACGATGGCGAGCGCGGCATGTGCGGTCGCTTCGATGATGTCGGTGCTTACGCCGGAGCCACGCCAGTCGCGCTCGGCGTGGCGCGCAGTGAGTTGGGCCTGGCCTTGCGCGTCGCCGCCCTCGCTCACGGCGCGCACCTGGAACTGGGTGACGTCGAGCGAGGTGCCGGTAGCGCGCTCGATGGCACGCAGCACGGCATCGACCGGGCCGTCGCCGATCGCCGCTTCACCCACTTCATGGCCGCTGTCATGGGTGAGCTTCACCGAGGCCGACGCGCTGCCGCCCAGATGAGAGTTGGTGTTGAGCTGCACGATGCGCCAGGGGCCGGTGGCTTCCGGATCCATGCCCAGCGCGATCGCTTCCAGGTCCTGGTCGTGCACTTCGCGCTTCTTGTCGGCCAGCGCCTTGAAGCGCGCGAAGATGCTGTCCATTGCGGCCTCTTCCACCTCGTGGCCCAGGCTCTGCAGACGCTGGCGCAGCGCATGGCGGCCCGAGTGCTTGCCCAGCACCAGTCGCGTCTCGCCCATGCCCACGTCTTGCGGACGCATGATTTCGTACGTGCCGCGATGCTTGAGCATCCCGTGCTGATGGATGCCGGACTCGTGCGCGAACGCGTTGTCGCCGACCACGGCCTTGTTGCGCGCGACGGCTTGGCCGGTCAGCTGGGTCAGCAGGCGCGAGGTGGGATAGAGCTTGCGCGCGTCGATGCCGGTATCCACGCCGAAGTAGGCAGCGCGCACACGCAACGCCATCACCACTTCTTCCATCGAGGCGTTACCGGCGCGCTCGCCGATGCCGTTGATGGTGCATTCGACCTGGCGCGCACCGGCGGCAACACCGGCGAGACTGTTGGCGACCGCCATGCCCAGGTCGTCGTGGCAGTGAGTGGAGAAGATCACCTGGTCCGCCCCGCGCACGTGCTGGCGCAGGTAGGTGATGCGCTCGGCCATTTCGATGGGCGTGGTGTAGCCGACGGTATCGGGCACGTTCACCGTGGTGGCGCCGGCGGCGATGGCCGCGCTGAACACCTCGACCAGGTACTCCGGTTCGGTGCGCATGGCGTCTTCGGCGGAGAACTCCACCTCGTGGCACAGCTTTTTGGCCCGCTCGATGGCGGCGCAGGCCGTGTCGATCACCTGCTGCTTGCTCATGTTGAGCTTGTGCTCGCGATGCAGCGGGCTGGTGGACAGGAACAGGTGGATGCGTCCGTGGCGCGCCACTTCCAGCGCGCGGCCGCAGGCGTCGATGTCGTTGTCGTGGCAGCGTGCCAGGCCGCATACGGTAGGGCCGCGCAGCACCCGGGCGATCTCCGCGACCGAGGCGAAATCGTCCGGCGAGGCGCTGGGGAAGCCGGCCTCGATGATGTCCACACCCAGCGCCTCGAGCGCATGCGCCATGCGGAGTTTGGCCCGGCGATCCATCGAAAAGCCGGGTGCCTGCTCGCCATCGCGCAGGGTCGTATCGAAAATGCGCAGGCGTTCGGCGGCTACGTCGCCCACGTCGCTGTTCTCGCTGTTGCCGCTCTGGGGCGGGGTGTTATCGGGGTTCATCGCTGGCTCCATGGGCACACGCCTTGGGCAACAAAAAACCCCGCATCCGTTACCGGGTGCGGGGTTCTTTGGTCGTATTCAGGTGGTCTTTCTAGTTACCTGGACACACGCCCTCAGCCCGCACCTCCGTTGGTAATAAGGAGTACGAGTACAAGGGCAAGAAGGAGGTTGGTGCGAAGTCGCAGCAGGCCGGCGACCGTCGGGGGACGGATCGGTTCGGCAATGCGGTCATGGCTGTTGCGCTGCGACATGCAGACGAACCTAATGGCCCGTCCGACGGGTTGTCAACAGTTTCTTTTGAAAATGTTTAAATCGCGTGTCGAGTTAGGCATTCGGACGTCCAGATGGCTGGACGTCCTACGCACGTGTTGCACGTGCGACACAGTTGTCGCCGCAATCAGCGCGACGCGAGTTCTCGCAGATAGAGCGAAAGTGCTTGCTGCAGCTGGTTTTGCGCGGCCTTGCGCAGGTTCGCCGGTTGCTCGCTTTCGAGCGCGACAGCGGCCTTCATGAATTGCTGCACCACCATCGCCGCCGGACGTAGCTCGCCTGCGGCAATCCCTGGCGCGTGAATGGCGATAATCTGACTCAAATAATCGCGCATGCGCTGGCGAATGGTGCGGCCCAGCATCGAGGGCAGCGAACCGGCGGCCTCGACCAGGGTGGCGAAGGCCGGATGCTGCTTGCGGTAATCGGCGAACGCGCGGATCAGCCGCGCCGCAAGTTCCTCCGTCGACCAGTTCGGCGTTTGCGCGACCAGGGTCTCCATGCGCTCGTTCAGTCCGTTGGCATGCTGGGTGATCAGCGCCTCGGCAACGGCCTCCTTGGTAGGGAAAAACTGATAGAGCGAGCCGATCGAGGCCTGAGCGCGAGCCGCGATCTCGGTCATGGTGGTGGCATCGAAACCTTTTTCGACGAAGCAATCCGATGCCGCAGAAAGCAGCGCCGCCACGCGTTCGTGGCCCCGGCGACGGCTGGGCGCTCGCGCCCCCTGGCTTGTGTTTTGCGAGGACATCCTCATAAACTCCAATGTGAGGCTGTCCTCACATAATAGTCTTGAAAGCCGGCGCATGGGCGCGGCCCGAACAGGGTCGATTGTACGTTGATGCCGGCGCAATCCCTGCCTGATCCCTGCACATCGCTGGAGTTCTCCCATGGAAAAGCTTGATCCCCGCACCACCGCGCTCGTCCTGATCGACCTGCAGAAGGGCATTGCCCCGTTTGGCGCGGGCCCCCATGCGAGCGCTGAAGTCTTTCAGCGTGCCGGTCGCCTGGCGGCGCGTTTTCGCGAGTTGAAGGCGCCCGTGGCGCTGGTGCGCGTGGGCTGGTCGGCCGACGCCGGCGACATGTTGCGTCCGCTGACGGACGAGCCTGCACGCAACTTCACCCTGCCGGACAACTGGTGGGACTACGCCGATGAACTGGCCGTGGCCGAGGGCGACCTGCACATCACCAAGCGCCAGTGGGGCGCGTTCTACGGCACCGAACTGGAGTTGCAGCTGCGCCGTCGCGGCATCACGCAGATCGTGCTGGCCGGCATTTCCACCAATATCGGCGTGGAATCCACCGCTCGCCAGGCCTTCGAGCTGGGCTTCAACCAGGTGCTGGTGGAAGACGCCATGAGCTCGGGCGATGCCGCGCATCATCGTTTCGCGGTGGAGCACATCTTCCCGCGCCTGGGTCGCGTGCGGTCCACGGAGCAGGTTCTTGCTGCTCTGGCCTGATCCGTCGAAGGGTCTGTACTCTCCGGGCATCGACTGACGGAGAGTACGAACATGCTGATGAAGCGCGTGGGATGGATGGCAGCCTCGCTGCTGCTTGGCCTGGCCGGATCGACGCACGCCGCTGACGCGCATTTCGTCGCCAGCGAAGTGACGGTGGATGGTCACCGCTATCCCTTCCAGGTGTTCGTGCCCACCGGCTGGACGGCGGATCGCCCGTGGCCGGTGGTGTTGTTCCTGCACGGCAGCGGCGAGCGCGGCAACGACAACGAAGCCCAGCTCAAGCAGGGCCTGCCGCCGTGGCTGGCCAAACATGGCGATGAATTTCCTGCCGTGGTGGTGGCGCCCCAGGCGCCCGACGACACGGTGTGGAGCGGTGAAGTGGAGCGCGCCGCCGTGGCCGCTCTCGAGCAGAGCATCGCGACCTATCACGGCGATCGATCGCGGCTCTACCTGACCGGCCTCTCGATGGGCGGTTATGGCGTGTGGCAGCTGGCGGTCGATCATCCGGGCATGTTCGCTGCTGCCGCGCCCGTGTGCGGCGGCATCCTCGGGCTCGACGACATGCCCGAACTGAAGGTCTACGGCGTGCCCAGTGGTGCCGATCCCTACGCCTGGGTGGCGAACCGGGTGAGGCCGACGCCGATGTGGATCTTCCATGGCGCGATCGACGACCAGGTACCGCCGGCCGATTCGCGGGCCATGAACAAGGCGCTTACCCGCGCCGGCGATGAAGTGCGTTACACCGAATTTCCCGGTGTGAACCATGGTTCCTGGGTGCCGACCTACGACTCGCCGGCGCTATGGCCATGGATGTTTGCGCATCGCAAAGCTACGGCAGGCTGACGGTTCGTTCACAACCGTGTCTGGTTCCCCACCGAAATTTTAGCGTTCGATGTTGCGACGCCATATGGCCGACGGCCTAGGCGGCAGCGTTGCTGTGTCCCCGGCTCGCAAGTTTTTATGCTTGAAAGTATTGCAGCGCAGCGAAAAAAGCCCGAAATGGTGGCTTTACAAGTTTCCATGAAAACGTTTACGTTCCGCCGCAGCGCCGCCGGGGAATCCCCTGCCGCCCTGTCCTAGGAGCCGATGTGACCACCAAGAAGGCCACCATCAAGGATGTGGCGCGGGAGGCGAAAGTCTCGATCGCGTCGGTGTCCCGTGTGCTCAATGGCCTGGGCGGGGTCACGACGGAAACGCAAAATGCCGTGCGCAAGGCGGCGGCTCATCTGCACTACGTTCCCGATTCTGCCGCGCGCAGCCTGATCACAGGCCGCACCCACACGATCGGGGCGGTGCTGCCCGACCTGTACGGTGAGTTCTTCTCCGAACTGATCCGCGGCATCGATCTGGCGGCACGCGCCAAGGGCCTGCATCTGCTCGTATCCAGCTCGCACGACGGCGTGGAAGACGCGGCGGTGGCGGTGCGCACCATGCGTGGCCGCGTGGACGGCATGATCATTCTTTCCGAATTCGTCGATGGCCCGTTCCTTGACCGGAACCTGCCCTCGGACCTGCCGGCCGTGCTGCTGGACAGCCCGGTCGACCATGCGCGTTATCCGTCGATCAACATCGACAACATCGCCGGCGCCCAGGCGATGGTGAAGCATCTGCTCGATGCCGGCCACGAATCGGTGGCCTTCATCACTGGCCCGGCCGGCAACTACGACGCGCAAGAGCGCGAGAAAGGCTATCGCGCGGCGATGGCCAGGCACGCGCCCAAGGCCACGCTCAACATCATTGCCGGCGACTTCACCGAGGAATCGGGTTATCGGGCCGGCCAGGAAATACTGGCGCAGGCGACGCGTCCGCGTGCCGTGTTCGCTGCCAACGATATGACGGCGGTGGGGTGCCTGATGGCATTCAAAGAGGCTGGCGTGAAAGTCCCCGAGGACATCGCGTTGGCCGGTTTCGACGACATCCTGATCGCACGGTACGTTTCGCCTTCGCTCAGCACCGTGGGCGTCAGCATTGCAGATTTGGGCAAGAGCGCACTGCTCCTGCTCACCGAGCTCATGGAAGGCAAGGGGCACACCGGCTCCAACAGCCGCACTTTGCGTTGCGACGTCGTCGTGCGCGATTCGTGCGGAGCTCATCAGACCAACGTAGCAACGAAACAGCCTCCGGCGCTCGTCTGAGCGGCGGCCTTTTGTGGGAGGGGAGACACCTTATGAATATTCAACGCCAAAAAAGTAAACGTTTACTAGCTACCGCCATTGCCCTCGCGATGGCTTCTTCCGCGCCGGCCATCTCGTGGGCGCAGAGCTCGGATGCGAACATTCGTGGCCAGGCTCCCGCCGATGTCGACGTGGTGGCCAAGAACACCGCCACGGGCGCTACCCGCCGCACGCATTCGGACAAGGACGGCAGCTTCGCGCTGGTCGGTCTGCCGCCGGGCACCTATCAGGTGGATGCCGGTCCGGGCACCGCGCGCACGGTGACGGTGACGGTGGCTTCCACCTTCACCCTGAACCTCACGGCGCAGCAGGCCGCTGCAGCGACTCCGGCCGAAGCCAATGCGCAGAACCTGGGTGGCGTGACGGTGTCGGCCACCACGCTGGAGGAAGTGAAGACCTCCGAAGTGGGCCAGCTGGTGTCCCTGCGCCAAATCGAAACCACGCCGGCTGCGTCGCGCAACTTCCTCGAATTCGCCGACACCGTGCCGGGCATGGTGTTCACGCGCGACGCCAACGGCAACACCAGCCTTCGTTCGGGCGCGCAGGCCAGCTCCAACATCAACGTCTATATCGACGGCGTGGGCCAGAAGAACTACGTGCTGCCCGGCGGCGTCACCGGCCAGAACAACAGCCAGGGCAATCCGTTCCCGCAGCTGGCGGTGGCCGAGTACAAGGTCATCACGTCCAACTACAAGGCCGAGTACGACCAGCTCTCCAGCGCTGCGGTGACGGCCGAAACCAAGTCGGGCACCAATGAGTTCCACGGCGACGTGTTCGGCAGCTTCACCAACACGGCCATGCGCGCAGAGACGCCTTCTGAGCAGGCGAACAACAAGAAAGTCGATTCCAAAGAGAAGGATTACGGCTTCGACATCGGCGGCCCCATCCTCAAGGATCAGGCGCATTTCTACCTTGCCTATGAAGGCAAGGAATTCAACAGCCCCATCACCGTGGTACCCACGGGCAACTCCGCCCTGTGGGCAAACCTGCCGGCGAGCGCGCAGGCCGGCATCGGCCCGGCCAACCTGCCGTTCAAGGAGAACAACTGGTTCGGCAAGGTGGACTGGGAGCCGACCGACCGCGACCGCATCGAAGTGAGCGGCAAGTACCGTGACGAAACCGCCATCAGCGGTATCGGCGGCAACAGCACGGCCAATGCCTCGCTCAATACGCGCAACACCGACAAGCGCTTCGACCTGCGTTGGGATCACAGCACCGACAGCTGGTTCAACCGCCTGCAGGCCACGTACGAAGACGCCCAGTACAACCCCACGCCCATCACCACGGGCTACGGCGCGTCGTACACCGACGCCAGCGACCAGAACTCCACGCTGCTCGTGGACGGCTCCTCGCCGCTGTCGTATCAGAACAAGGGCCAGAAGGGCCCGGCCATCTCCGACGATTTCACCCTCAACGACATCCAGTGGCATGGCGACCACGTGATCAAGATGGGCGTGAAGTTCAAGTCGGTGAAGCTGACCGCGCAGGACGCGGGCGACACCAACGCGCTGTACACCTATGCGGTGGGTCCAAACGGCACCGAGTCGATTCCGTACAAGGTGCAGTTCGGCAACCCGACGCCGGGCCAGAGCCCGGTGGCGACCAGCCGTGACCAGCAGTTCGGCACGTACATCCAGGATGACTGGCAGGTCGACGACCACTGGACGTTCAACCTGGGCGTGCGCTGGGATTATGAGAAGACGCCTTCGTACCTCGACTACCAGACGCCGGCTGGCGTGGTGTCCGCGCTCAATTCGCAGGATCCGAACGGACCGGCGGGCCAGACCTATGCGCAGTCGCTCGCCCTGGGCGGCGTGAACATCAACGACTACATCAGCAACGGCAACAACCGCAAGGCGAAGAAGAACGAAATCCAGCCGCGCCTGGGCTTCTCCAACGATCTGTTCGGCGACGAAGAGCATGTGATCTTCGGCGGCTGGGGCCGCTCGTACGATCGCAACCTGTACGAATCGCTGCAGGTCGAAGAGACCAAGTCGGTGCTGTCGCAGCCCACGCTGTTCTTCAACACGCCATCGCAGCCGTGCACGCCCAGCGCCACCTGCCTGGCATGGAACCCGGCCTACCTGAGCATTCCTGCCCTGCAAGCGCTCGTTGCCAACAGCAACGCGGGCAAGGAAGTTGACATGATCAACAACAACCTCAAGGCGCCGTATTCCGATCAGCTGAGCATCGGCATGCGCAACAAGATCGGCGAGTGGAACACCAGCGTCGCCTTCGTGAACATCAAGAGCCACGACGGCATCGTCTATACGCTGGGCAACCGTCGTCCGGACGGCACCTTCTGGGGTGGCGGCAGCCAGCCGTGGAGCTTCGGCATCCCGGGTTACGGCACGCTGATCATCGGCAACAACGGCCTGCAGACCAAGACCAACCAGTTCCTGATCTCTGCCGAAAAGCCCTATACGGTGGATTCGCACTGGAGCGCTTCGTTCGCGTACACCTACACGAACGCCGTGCAGAACAACGACAACAACGACCCGACCGACCAGTACGCGTTTGACTACGAGAAGATCGGCAACTATCCGTACTCGGCGGCTCCGGGCGTCGCCAAGCATCGCCTGGTGGCGACCGGCTCGCTCGACGGCCCGTGGGGCTTCGTGTTCGGCAGCAAGCTGACGCTGGCCACCCCGGTACCCGATCTGGGCCTGTCCTGCTATGGCGCACCCGCGCCAGGCTACGACAGCGGCTTCACCAACGGCGGCGGCTGCCTGAACTTTGCGGTCCGTCCGCCGGGCGAAGGCAAGTTCCTGATCGGTGGCAAGGTGTTCGGTTACCGCGACATCGACTTCCAGGCGACCAAGAACTTCAAGGTCTACGGAAACCTCAACGCCTATGTGCGCATCGACCTGCTCAATGCGTTCAACTGGAACAACTACGTCAACTACATCGAGACCATCGGCAACAATGGTGTGCTCAACAAGCGTCAGGTGATCTACAACCCCACGGGCGATATCACGGGTTACCCGCGTACGCTCAAGGTCACTGCAGGTATCAACTTCTAAGTGGCACCCCCCATGGCCGTCATGATGACGGCACTTCGAGGCCCGCATATTGCGGGCCTCTCTTTAAAGAGCAGCCGATCATGATCAAGCCTCTCCTTCGCGCCGTCCTGGTCGGCGCTCTCACGCTCGCCATCGGCACTGCCTGGGCGGCCCCTGCGTCGGATGCCGCCGCCGGGCTCAAGTACAACGCGCTTCCCAAAGACCAGCGCGCCGCCATCGATGAACTGGAACAGCGCACGTTCCAGTGGTTCTGGGACAGCGCCGATCCGAAGACGGGATTGATTCCCGATCATTGGCCGGGCGAGTCGTTCGCCAGCATCGCCTCGGTGGGTTTCGGCCTGACCGCCTATGGCGTGGGTGCGGAGCGCGGCTATGTAACGCGCGAGCAAGCGGCGGATCGCACGCTGGCCACGCTGCGCTTCTTCAACGACGCGACGCAGAACGACAGCGAAGACGACGCCAGCGGCTATCACGGCTTCTTCTACCACTTCCTCGACATGAAGACCGGCAAGCGCTATGGGCGCGGCGTCGAGCTGTCGAGCGTGGACACCACGCTGCTGCTCGGCGGCGTGCTGTTCGCGCAAACGTATTTCGATCGCCATTCCGCCAAGGAAAAGCAGATCCGCGAGCTGGCGGACGCCATCTACAAGCGCGTCGAGTGGACCTGGATGCAGCCCAAGGCGCCGTTGATCAGCATGGGCTGGACGCCGGGCGGCAAGTTCATCCCGGCCAACTGGAAGGGTTACGACGAAGGCATGATGGTGTACGTGCTGGCGATGGGATCGCCCACGCATCCGGTAAGCGATGACGCGTGGCAGGCCTGGGCCAAGAGCTATCCCAAGCAGTGGGGGGAATTCCAGGGGCGCACCTTCCTCAACTTCGCGCCGCTGTTCGGCCATCAGTTCAGCCACAGCTGGATCGACTTCCGTGGCATCCAGGATGCCTGGAGCCGGGATCACAACACCGACTACTTCCAGAACAGCCGCGAGGCGACCTACGCGCAGCGCTCCTATGCGATCGCCAATCCCAATCATTGGGAAGACTACGGCGAGAACATCTGGGGCCTCACCGCGTGCAACGGCCCGGGCGACGCGGTGGTGAAACGCGACGACGGCAGCACGCGCGCGTTCTACGGCTATACGGCACGTGGCGCCGGGCTCGACTACATTTCCGATGACGGCACCATCGCGCCCACCGCCGCCATCGGCTCCATCGCGTTTGCCCCGGAAATCGTGGTGCCGGCGCTATTGGAGATGAAGAAGCGCTACGGTGACGCGGTGTATGGCAAGTACGGTTTCGTGGATGCCTTCAACCCCAGTTACGATACGGGCGCCAGGCCGAGTGAAGGCCGCGTCGTGCCCAACATGGGTTGGGCGGACGACAAGCAGATCGGCATCGACCAGGGTCCCATCGTGTTGATGATTGAAAACTGGCGCAGCGGTTTTGTATGGAACGTGATGCGCAAGAATCCGTATGTCCGCAAGGGTCTGGAGCGCGCCGGCTTCACCGGCGGCTGGCTGGAGTCCAAGCAGCGATGAGCGATGCCTGAGCTGTCTCGCCGCATCAACGCAACGACGGGCCGGGTGGCATGCCGCCTGCTGTCCGTCGCTGCGCTGCTGCTGGCGGGCTGCTCGTCCTCGCAGGACGCGCACACGCTCACCTTCTGGACCATCGGCCGCGAAGGCGAGGCGGTGGTGAAGTTGCTGCCGGAGTTCGAGCGTGAGCATCCTGGCATTCACGTGAAGGTGCAGCAGCTGCCGCTCAGCGCGGCACATCAGAAGCTGCTCACCGCGTTTGCCGGCGGATCCACGCCGGACCTCAGCCAGCTCGGCAATACCTGGCTGCCGGAGTTCGTCGCGTTGCAGGCGCTGGCGCCATTGCAGCAACGCGTGGCGACATCGACGGTGGTAAAGCCCGACGATTACTTCGACCACATCTGGTCGACCAACCTGATCGACGGCGCGCTCTACGGCGTGCCTTGGTATGTCGACACGCGCCTGTTGTTCTACCGCCGCGATCTGTTGAAGGCCGCCGGCTTCGATGCACCGCCGCGCAACTGGGCCGAGTGGCGACAAATGCTCGCCGCGCTCAGCCAGCCGGGCAAGGGGACCTACGGCATTCTTCTGCCCACCAACGAATACGAGCAGCTGATGTCGCTGGCGCTGGAGCAGCCCGAATCGATGCTGCGTGACGGTGGACGCTACGGCAATTTCCGCAGCGACGGCTTCAAGCGTGCGCTGGCGTTTTATGTGGACACGTTCCGCTTGCAGCAGGCGCCGGCGATCACCGCGGTGGAAGCGGGCAACCCCTGGGAAGAATTCGGGCGCGGCGTCTACGCGTTCTATTTCTCCGGTCCATGGAACATCGGCGAGTTCCGCCAGCGTCTTCCCGCCGACCGCGAGAACGAATGGGCTACCGCTCCCTTGCCCGGGCCCGACGGTGCCGGCACAGGTGCGGCAGGCGGTTCCAGCCTGGTGATCTTCCGCCGATCGGCGCACAAGGATGAGGCGTGGGCGTTGATCGAATACCTGTCGCGCCCCGACGTGCAGCAGCGCTTCTACGATCTGCTCGGCGACATGCCGGCCCGGCGCAGCGCCTGGGACGGCGGCAGTCTGCGTACCGATCCCAAGGTGCAGGCGTTCCGCGAGCAGCTCGAACACGTGAAGGCGACCCCGCCCGTGCCGGAATGGGAGCAGATCGCCAACGAGATGCAGCTGGTGGCCGCGCAGGCGGTGGCGGGCGAGTTGACCATCGATCAGGCCGCTGCCGAAATCGACCGCCGCGCCGATCGCATCCTCGAAAAACGGCGCTGGATACTCGACCACGCCCGCGTTTCCGAGGCCTCGCCATGAATGGGCAGCGCGCCGCCTCGTGGTTTCTCGCGCCGGCACTGCTGGTGCTCGGCGTGTTCTTCCTGCTGCCCGTAGTGGCGGCGCTGGGACTGAGTCTCACCGACTACGATCTCTACGCCCTGGCGGATATCCGCCACCTGCGCTTCGTCGCGCTCAACAATTACTGGGATCTGCTGCACCAGCCGAAGTTCTGGTCGGCACTGGGGCATACGCTGTATTTCGTGGTCGTCGGCGTGCCCTTGTCGATCATGGTCTCGCTCGGCGCCGCGCTCCTGCTCAACTCGCCGCTGGTGCGCTTCAAGACCTTGTTCCGCACCGCGCTGTTCGCGCCGGTCGTCACCACGGTCGTCGCGGTGGCGGTGGTGTGGCGCTACATCTTCAACACCAAGTACGGCTTGTTGAACTACGCGCTGGGTCTGGCCGGGATACACCCGGTGGACTGGCTGGGCGATCCGCACTGGGCGATGCCGTCGATCATCGTGTTCGCCGTGTGGAAAAACTTCGGCTACAACATGATCATTTTCCTCGCCGGTCTGCAGGCGATCCCGCGAGACCTCTACGAGGCGGCGCGCATCGACGGCGCTTCGATGGTGCAGCAGTTCCGGCATATCACCTTGCCCATGCTCGCGCCCACCCTGCTGATGGTGGGCATCCTCACCGTGTCGGGCTATTTCCAGCTGTTCGCCGAGCCTTATGTAATGACCGAAGGCGGCCCGCTGCAAAGCACCACCAGCGTGCTGTACCTGATGTACAACGAAGGCTTCAAATGGTGGAACTTCGGCACCGCTTCGGCCGTGGCCTTCCTGCTGTTCGTGATCATGTTCGTCGTCACCGCGCTGATGTTGCGCGTGGGCCGGCGCGGAGAGCCGGCATGAATCCGCGCTTCGCCCGAGCCGTCATCTACGGCTTGCTGATCGGCGGCACGCTGGTGGCGGTGTTTCCGCTGCTGTGGATGTTCTCGGTGTCGTTCATGCGCCCGGGCGAGGCCAGCAACCTGCCGCCGCCGCTGTGGCCCGCGCATGCCAGCTGGCACAACTACGAAGTGCTGTTCCTGCGCGCAGGCGTGGGGCGCTACCTGTTCAACAGCCTGGCGATATCGACGGCGATCACCGCCTTGTCACTCGCCTTCAACGTGATGGCCGGTTATGCCTTTGCCAAACTGCGTTTCGCCGGACGCGAACGCCTGTTCCAGGTGCTGCTGGGCATGCTGGTGATTCCGGCCCAGGTGGCGATGCTGCCCTTGTTCCTGATGCTGAAATACATGGGTATGGTGAACAGCTACGGCGCGGTAATCGTGCCGGCGATGGCCACCGCCTTCGGCATTTTCCTGGTGCGCCAGTACGCACGAGGCATTCCCGATGAGCTATTGGAAGCAGCGCGCATCGACGGGGCGGGCGAGTGGCGCATCTTCGGCCAGATCGTGCTGCCGCTGCTCAAGCCGATCATGGTGACGCTGGCCATCTTCACCTTTCTCACCGCATGGAACGATTTCATGTGGCCGCTGATCGCGCTGACCGGACAGGAGCATTACACGCTGCCGTTGGGATTGGCCTCGCTCTCGCGCGAGCACGCGCAAGACAGCGAGCTGATGATGGCCGGGTCGGTGGTGACCGTGATACCGGTGCTTGCCTTGTTCCTTGCGATGCAGCGCTACTACATCGAAGGACTGTTACTGGGCAGCGTGAAGGGGTGATGGTCCACTCAGGCGATACGTGCGCCGGCGAGGGGGTCGAACACATGCAGACGATCAAGCGCCAGCTCGAAATGCATCACGCTGCCGACTTCGGGCAGCGCGCCGGGCGGTACGCGCGAAACCAGCGACTGCTCGCCGCGACGCAGGTTGAGGAAGATCTCGTTGCCGACCGGCTCGGTCACTTCCAGCACGGCGCTCAGCGTTGCGCTCGCTTCACCCGCAGGACGCAGATCTTCGGGACGCACGCCGATCACCACTTCGCGATCGATCCACGGCAGCAGCTCGGGCGTCTGCGCGTCGAGCGCGCCCAATCGCACGCTGCCTTGCGGCGTGTCGAGCTGCCAGCCGTTGCCGTGGCGCAGCGGACCGCGCAGCAGATTCATCGCTGGCGAACCAAGAAAACCGGCCACGAACAGGTTCGCGGGCTTTTCATACAGCCCCATCGGTGTGTCGATCTGCTGGATCTGCCCGCCGTTGAGCACCACGATGCGCTGGCCCAGCGTCATCGCTTCAACCTGGTCGTGGGTGACATAAATCATGGTGGCGCCGAGCTGGCGATGCAGGCGCGCGATTTCCACGCGCATCGACAGGCGCAGCTTGGCGTCCAGGTTGGACAGCGGCTCGTCCAGCAGAAACACCTTCGGTTCGCGCACCAGGGCGCGGCCCAGCGCCACGCGCTGGCGTTGGCCGCCGGACAACGCCGCCGGCAGCGACGTCAGGCGATGCTCGATTTCCAGCTGTTTGGCAGCCTGCGTGACGCGCTGGTCGATCTCCGCCTTGGTCTTGCCGCGCAGGCGCAGGCCAAAGGCGAGGTTCTCCGCCACCGTCATGTGCGGATACAGCGCGTAGTTCTGAAACACCATGGCGATGTCGCGATCTTTCGGCGAGACCTCGTTCACCACGCGCCCGCCAATGCTCAGCGTGCCGGAGGAAATCGACTCCAGGCCCGCGATCATGCGCAGCAGCGTGGTCTTGCCGCAGCCCGACGGGCCCACCAGGACAAGCAGTTCGCCATCGGCGATATCGAAGCTTGCTTCGGCCACACCGATATGGCCGTTGGAGTAGACCTTGCTGATGCGATCCAGATTCACCGTTGCCATCGACGCCTGACGCTCCTTCTTTCCGGCGGCTGCATGGCTCACCGTATACGAATGTGGATGCAACCGGTGCACATCTCGGCCGCGCTCCGCTATTCTCAGTATGTAATCGTTTACATCAAGCCGCACTGCGGCATAGGGGATTCTTTCCAATGACCCAGAGCTATCGCTTTCCCCCAGGCTTCCATTGGGGCGCCGCGACCTCGGCCTATCAGATCGAAGGCTCACCCCTGGCCGACGGCGCGGGTCCGAGCATCTGGGAACGTTTCGCGCATACGCCCGGCATGATGGCCAATGGCGACACCGGCGACATCGCCTGCGATCACTACCACCGCTACAAGGATGACGTGCAGCTGATGCGCGCGCTCGGCCTGCAAGGTTACCGGTTCAGCATTGCGTGGGCGCGCGTCTTGCCCGAAGGCACCGGTCGCATCAATCAGAAGGGTTTGGACTTCTATTCGCGCCTGGTCGATGAGTTGCTGGAAAACGGCATCGAGCCCAACGCCACGTTGTTCCACTGGGATTTGCCCGCGGCGCTGGACGACCGTGGCGGCTGGCTCAATCGTGATATCGCCCACTGGTTCGCCGAGTACGCCAGCGTGATGTACAAGGCGCTGGACGGCCGCGTGAAGCGCTGGACCACGCTCAACGAGCCCTGGGTCGTCACCGATGGCGGTTACCTGCATGGCGCGCTGGCGCCGGGACATCGCAGCAAGTACGAGGCGCCGATTGCCGCGCACAATCTCATGCGCGCCAGCGGTGCGGGCATCCAGGCATATCGTGCGGAAGGCAAGCACGAGATCGGCGTGGTGTTCAATATCGAGCCGAAATATCCCGCCTCCAACAGCCCGGAAGACATCGCCGCCACACGCCGCGCGCATGCCTATATGAACGAGCAGTTCGCCGATCCCGCGCTGCTGGGCAGCTATCCGCCGGAGCTCAAGGAAATCTTTGGGCCTGCCTGGCCGGATTTCCCGGAAGACGACTTCAAGCTCACCAAGCAGAAGGTCGATTTTGTCGGCCTCAACTACTACACGCGTGCGGTGGTGAAGAACGATCCGAACGCCTATCCGTTGAAAGCCGTGCCGGTGAAACAGCCCAACACGACGTATACGGAGACAGGGTGGGAAGTGCATGCACAGGGCTTCACGGACATGTTCACGTGGTTCAAGGATCGCTACGGCGATATCCCCATCTACGTCACCGAGAACGGTTCGGCTTTCTATGACGCGCCCGTGGCCGAGGGCGATATCGTGCAAGACCCGCTGCGCAGCAGCTACCTGCGCGAGCACCTCAAGGCGATGCACCATGCCATCGAGCAAGGCGTGAACGTCAAGGGCTATTACGCGTGGTCGTTGCTGGACAACCTCGAATGGTCGCTGGGTTTTGCCAAGCGCTTCGGTCTCTACCATGTGGATTTCGCCACGCAGAAACGCACGCCGAAGGCGACGGCGAAGCTTTATGCGAGCGTGATTGAAACCCATGGCGCGGTGCTGGATACCTGACAACAGGCTGCTTACTGTGGGAGCGCACCCTGTGCGCGACAGCCTGATGACGGAGCGGCGACGACAGGCCGCGTGCGCAGATCTCGTGTAGGAGCGCACTTGTGCGCGACCACCTCACGGAGCGGTGACGACATCGCGCCGCGGTCGCGCACAGGGTGCGCTCCCACAGGGATAGGCATGGCCCTTATTTAGCCGGCCGCCGCCCGAGCGCTTTCCACCCGCCCATCCAGCCACGACTTCAACGCATCGTCGCTGGCCGCCATCGGCTCCGCATACGCCGGACGCTGCAACATCGCCGCCAAAGCCGGCGGCACGTCCAGCTGACGGCCGATCAACGGCTCGACCACGCTGTCGAACTTGGCCGGATGCGCCGTGGCGACGACCGCCCAAGGCAGCCCCGTCGAACCCATGCCATCGAGCACATGCATCGCTGTGGCCGTATGCGGACAGAACACCTCGCCATGGTCGCATGCGTGCCGCACGATGGTTTCGCGGATCGCGTCGTCGTCGACGCTGCTCGCATGCAGCTGCAGGCGCAGCTCATGGTCGTGCGGATAGGTCCAGCGCAGCCGCTCGAAATTGCTGGGTGCGCCTACATCCATCGCATTGGCCAGAGTGGCGACGGCCGGACGTGGCGAGTAGGGCGAGCCGTCGAAGTAATCGCTGAGCGTGGCGTTGGCATTGCAGGCGAGGTGGATTTCTCCGACCGGCAATCCCATGTCGCGCACCCACACGCAGGCCAGCGCGTTGCCGAGGTTGCCGGTGGGTACGATGAAGTTGAGCGGTGCGCGGTGCCGATGCCACCAGCTCAGCGAGGCCTGCGCGTAGTAGCTCATCTGTGGCAGCAGGCGGCCGAGGCTGATGCTGTTGGCCGAGGACATCGGCACACGCTGCTGCAGCGAGCCGTCGTTGAGCGCGGCCTTCACCATGCGTTGGCAATCGTCGAACGTGCCGTCCACGCGCAGTGCCTGCACGTTGTCGCCGAAGCAGCCGAGCTGGTGCGCCTGGCGTGGCGACACGCGGCCATCCGGATAGAGGATCACCACACGCACACCGGGTTGACGATGGAACGCGGCGGCCACCGCAGCGCCGGTGTCGCCGGAAGTTGCCACAAGAATCGTCAGCGGCGACTGCGCATCACCTCGCAGACGTCGGAAACAGGCGGCCAGAAAGCGCGCGCCCACGTCCTTGAATGCGGCGCTCGGTCCATGGAAAAGTTCCAGCACCGAGGCATCGTCGCGATACGCCAGCGGTCGCAGCGGCGTATCGAAGTCGAGCGCTTCACGGCAGATCGCCGGAAGTTCATGGGCAAGTGAGGAGCCGCGAAAAAACGGATCCAGCAGCGTGGCAGCGGTCTGCGCCAGCGTCTGGCTCGCATCGAATTCGCTCGCATCCCGTTGCGGCAAGGCCTCGGGTACATACAGCCCGCCATCGGGGGCCAGGCCCGCGGCGATGACTTCCTCGATGCGCGCCGCGTGTTTCGCGCTGCGCGTACTGCGGTAATGCAACGGCTCGCTCATGCGGCCTCGTCCTCGTCGACCAGCGTGGCGGCCGGTCCGTTGATGGGTGACACCAGCACGTCGCTGGCGAGGCCTTCGTCGGCAAACGCCGCCGACATGGCCACCGCAGCGCGCTCGGCGTCCTCGCGTCGCTCATACCAGCCAAATACGCTGGGACCGGCGCCGGAAATACTTGCGCCGAGCGCGTGGTGATCCAGGGCAGCCTGTTTCACGCGCGCGAAGCCTGGGACCAGCGGCGCGCGCCTTGGTTCCACCAACACGTCCTTGAGGCCTTCGCGCACCAGCTCCGCGTCGCCACGATGAAGGCCGGTAAGCACCAGGGCGAGGTTGGCCTGTTGCGCCACCACGTCGTGCAGCGAGAAGCCATCGGCGAGCACGGCGCGCGCCTTGCGGGTTTCCAGCACGGCGTGCGGATGGACCAGCGCGCAGTACCAGTTTTCGGGCACCGGCAAACGCAGCAATCGATCGCGCGTGGCCAGCACCAGGCCGCCGAGGAGCATCGGCCCCAGGTTGTCGCCGTGGCGGCTGCCGCTGGCCACGGCCTCGCCGTCGAGCGCGAAGCCATAGAGCGCTTCGCGCGGCAGCGGGCGTTCGAGCAAGGCGTTGGCGGCCACCAGCGCGGCCACGCACGAGGCAGCCGAGCCACCCATGCCCGAACCCAGCGCGATGCCTTTGTGCAACTCCACTTCAAAACCATGGCGCAGGCCAAGCGCGCGGCGCAGCGACAGCAGCGCCGCACCCGCCGTATTGCTGCTCGCCTCCAGCGGCAGATCGGTCACGCGCCCGTGGATGGCGGCGATGCGCACGGTGGGCTCGTCGATGCGACGCACGATGGCGCGGTCGCCGGCGCCGGCCACGCTATGGCCAAGAATGTCGAAGCCGACCGCGACGTTGCCGACGCTGGCATAGGCCATGGCTTGTGCGCTCAACGCGCGCTGGGGAATGGGCATGGGATCGATCAGTTGTGCATTCATCACCGCGCCTCCAGCGTTTCGGCAATACGCAGGAGATCGGCGAATACGCCTGCCGCCGTCACTTCCGGCCCGGCGCCAGGACCCTGCACCAGCATCGGGTTGTCGCGATAGCGGTGCGTGGTGAACTGTACGATGTTGTCGGTGAGCCGCGTATGGGCGAACGGATGCGAGGCCGGCAACAGCGCCAGCCGCACGCTGGCATGGCCTTTGGCGTCGAGGCTGGCGACATGGCGCAGCACGCAGCCCTGGGCCTGGGCATGCGCCACCTGCTGCGCCATCGGCGCGTCGAGCAGATGCAGCTGGTCCATCACTTCATCGGCCGCCACCTCGGCCAGCTCGCGCGGCACCAGGCTCTGCACGTCCACATCTTCCAGCGAGAGCGACCAACCCGCCTCGCGCGCAAGAATCACCAGTTTGCGCGCCACGTCCAGCCCGGAAAGATCATCGCGCGGATCGGGCTCGGTATAGCCCAGGGCGTGGGCTTCGCGCACGAGCTCCGAAAACGGGCGGCTGCCGTCGTAGCGATGGCAAAGCCATGCGAGCGTGCCGGAGAACATGCCTTCCACCGCGAGCAATTCGTCGCCGGTGTCGAGCAGGTCGCGCAGCGTCTGCACCACCGGCAGGCCGGCGCACACGGTCGCTTCGTAACGGAAGCGGGCACCGCTGAAGGAAGCGGCGCGGATCGCCTGCAGTCGCGCCAGCGGGCCGCTGCTGGCCAGCTTGTTCGGCGTCACCACGTGCAAGCCGGCAGCGAGCCACTCGGCATAGTGCGATGCCACCGCTTCGCTGGCGCTGCAATCGATTACCAGCGCATGGCGGCCATCGTCGCCACGCAGATGCGCGGCGAATTCGTCGAGGTTGCTCGGACGCCAGGTTTGCGCGCTGCCGTGACGACCGTTGAGCTCAGGATCGTCCGCATCCAGCCACATGCGGCGGCTGGCAGCCACGGCGCATAAGCGCAGCTCCAATCCGGCACGCGCAAGCCGCGGCTGGGCGGTTCGCAGCTGCTCGAGCAAGGCGCTGCCGACGCGGCCGGGACCGACCAGGCCCACGGCGAGGACGCGCTGGCGCGCGGTGGTCGTCGGCAGCGCCATGGCATGTGGCGGTAACGACGGTTGTTCGAGCGAAGGTGCTGCGACAGCGTTCACGATGGCCTCTCCTTGTGGATGGCCCGTGCTCGCAGAGGGAGTCGGAGTGTGCGCCGGCCCGCCTCATCGAGGGCGGGGCCGTTTGCGTCAGAAACTTATTCGCGCACGCAGCTCCACCCCGACCTGGTGGTAATAGTGGTCGTGGTGGTGGTGGTGGCGTGGGTCATGGCGCCGGCGGACAGCGACGCGCACCCAGTGTGGACCGGGTGCTGGAACTTGCGTGCTGGCGCAATAGATGGCGACATGGCTCGACCTTAGGCCCGATGCTGCACTGCAGTCAACAGATTCGTTTGAAACTTTCGGGGTGGCCAGAGCGAGTCGTCGAGGCGGCGTTACAAGGTGTTGCAGCGGTGTAGCAGTTCGATGCCGCCGTTGCGCGAACCGCTCTTGTGTAGGAGCGCACTTGTGCGCGACCTCACCTGCGAAGCGGCGCCGCTGTCGCGTCGCGGTCGCCCACAAGTGGGCTCCTACAAGGGTGCGTCAAGCGGGAGGCTTCTTGTGGGAGCGCACCCTGTGCGCGACTACCCTACGGAGCGATGACGACGTGGCGCGGCGGTCGCCCACAGGGTGGCCTCCCACAAACGCTCAGTCCCGCCCTGCCACGTGGTGGGAAAGCCCCAACCCCAGCCGTCACGTTTTGCGGGAAACCAGTACGTCTTGTCGCCTTGCAAGGCTTTGCCTCCGAGCATGCCCTGGGTGAACGCGCGGCGCAGTCTACGCCGCCGCGCGTTCACCGCCAGTGGCCGGTTTAATGCGACAGGTCGATCGCGTACACCGCCGTGCCGTCGCCGTTGTCCTTGAGCTGGCGGATGTTCTTCAGCCCCGCTTCGCGCGCCACATCCTGCTTGTTCGAGGCGGCCTTGAACACCACCTCACCGTGCGTCTTCACCGGCACGAAATGCCACGAAGTAACGGGCAGATCCTTGGCGGTCAGGGTCTGCTTGCGCTGCAGCCACTTGGCCAGGATTTCGCGGGCGCCGTCCGGCGCGGCCAGCACGATGTTGTTGCCGWCCAGGCCGGGRAAGTTGCCGCCGCCGCTGGCGCGGTAGTTGTTGGTGGCSACGAYGAAYTGCTGGTCGGGCTTCACCGGCTTGCCCTTGTAGCTGAGCTTGACGATGCGTTCGCCGGCCGGCTTGGTGACATCAATCTGATAGCTCAGCTCGCCCTGGATCTGGTCGAAGTTGTAGCCGGGCAGGCGGTCGCTGATGAGTTCCTGCTCGCCGTCCTTGCTGGGGTCGATGCGGTTGAAGCGCTCGGCTGCTTTTTCCAGCCAGGCCTTGAGCCCGGAACCGTCGACTTTCACGGCTGAGAGCGTGTTCGGATAGAAATACAGATCTGCGGCGCTACGCAGGGTGAGCGGTCCCACGGCGATGTCGGTGTAGTCATCCGGGCCGCCGAAGCCGGTGCGGAAGGCCGCGGCGGCGGAGAGCACCGGCAGCTTGGCCAGTTCCGGATGCGTCTTGGGCAATTCGCTTTGCACGTAATCGCGCATGGCGGCGTTGATCGGCGCGAGCGCCGTCATATTGCCCTCGTCGGCGAAGTAGCTGCTCAGATGCACGCGCGTCTCGCCGATCGGCGTATTGACGTATTGCACGGCCGCTTCATGCGCCTGCTTCACCAGCGGTGCGATGGCCGGGTCGGCCGGGACGCAGTCGTTCTTCTTGGGGCAGATAGGACGCACTTCGCTGTGCGTCTGGCTGTCGTCGATCACCCAGTGGCCGTCCTTGCGCTGCAAGGCCAGGTCGATCACGCCCAGGTCCTTGCCGAAGAAGCCGCCCATCACGGCCGGCTTGCCGCGCACGAAGCCGCGTTCGGCATCCACGTCCTTCATGCCCTTGTAGTGCGGGCCCGGGAATTCGGTATGCGAATGGCCCATCAGCAGCACGTCGATGCCGGGCACGCCGGCCAGGTACCAGCCGCCGTTCTCCATGTCGGAGGTATACGGCGCGGTGTTGAGGCCGCCGTGCAGCACGGCGACCACGATGTCCGGATGCTGCGCTTCCAGTTCCGGCAGGTATTTCTGCGCCGCCTCGACCACGCCGGTGACCGTCACCTTGCCGGCCAGATTCTGCTTGTCCCAGTCCAGGATCGGCGGCGGGGTGAAGCCGATGATGCCGACCTTGAGCGGCACTTTCCGCGTGCTGCCATCGGGGCCGGTGACGGTGATGTCCTTCTGCACCACGGTCCAGGGCTTGAAGATGGGCGCGCCGTCGCGGCTGCTGAACACGTTGGACAGCACCAGCGGAAAATGCGGGCCGGCGCAGCGGTTGGCGTGGCCGCCTTCCACGTTCATCGGGGTGCCGGTGACCTGCGAAAGAAAGCCCAGGCCGTAGTTGAACTCATGGTTGCCGGCGGTGCCGCCGTCGTAGCCCATGGCATCCATGGCGCGGTAAATCCCCAGCTCCTCATCGCAGCCCACCGGCTTCACCAGCGACTGGTAGTCGGCCAGCACGCTGCCCTGGATGGTGTCGCCGCTGTCGAACAGGAAGCTGTTGGGGTACTGCGCGCGGGCCCGGCGGATCAGGGTGGCCACCCGCTCGTAGCCCACCGTGTCGTCCTCGCGCTGCTTGTAATAGTCGTAGCTGAGCACGTTGGAGTGGACGTCAGTGGTTTCCAGGATGGCTACCTGGGCGCGGCTGCCGTCGGGCAGGGCGGCGGAATGGCTGGTGGTCTGGCTGGCGCAGCCCGCCAGCACGGCGGCGGCGAGGGCGGCGAGGGGAAGAAGGCGGTGGGTCATCGGCCGGTCCATGGGGTGGGCAACGGGGGCAAAGCGGGAAACCTAGCAGATCGGCATGTCGTCTTGCCGGCGCAACGGCTGCTGAACCGCATAGGGGCGCCGTTTGGCCGTTGCCGGCCATTGTGCATGTGACAGTTGCAAGTCCGTAGAATTGCGCTCGAATGACACCGGGGCCAAACAGGGGGCCTTATCCATATGCCGCAACGAACACTGGGCTTTCTGAGAAAAACCGGACCTTGGCTGGTCGCGGCAGGATTTTTCCTGTTCTGCGTCAGCATGACCGCGTTGCGCGAGCCCGCCTTGTTGCAGCAGGCCTTCGTGATTGCGCTGATGGTGTGCGCGTTCGGCGTGCTGCTGTCGGCGTTTGCGCGCCCCGCCACGGCCCTGGTGGTAAGCGGCGGCTTGTTCCTCGGCCTGAACTTCCTGTCCGTGATGAAGCTGCGCTATCTGGACTCGCCGCTGATGCCGGCGGACTTCGTCTATTACGCGCGCAGCAGCCTGCTCGAAACGCTGGGCCATTACCCGCACCTGTGGATGCTGTCCCTGGTGGTGTGCGTGGTGACGCCGCTGGTGCTGTGGGCGGTGTGGCATTTCGATCGTCGCCTGGTGGCGCATCTCAGCCGCCGTCGTGCATGGAGCATGCGCCTCAGCGGCATGGCGCTATGGGCCCTGGCGTTCTGGGTGTGCCTGCTGCCCAACGGCCCGTTCGCCGAGGTGCATGCGAGGAACGTGTGGGAGAAACTCTCCGACGACGCGCAGATCACCAATTTCTTCGTCAACTTCAGCGACTCGGATGTGCGCATGCCGGACATGGGCGATGACGCCCAGGCCGAGCAGGAGTGGGGTTCCACGGCGTCAGGCGAGCCGGCGGCGATTCCGCGTTCGCCGGAATCCTATCCGGACATCGTGCAGGTGCTGGAAGAAAGCACCTTCAATCCGGCCAATTTCACCCAGTGCAACATCCCCGAGTGTCGCGTGGCGATGTTCAAGCCGGACGTGCGCACGCGCTCGACCGGCCCCATGCGCGTGCACACCTTTGGCGGCGGCACCTGGGTGAGCGAATTCGCCACGCTCACCGGCATGCCGCAGGACATCTTCGGCCCGGGCGGCATGTACGCCCCGTACGTGCTCGCACCGCACGTGCAGGACAGCCTGCCGCGTCAGCTGCAACGCCTGGGCTATCTCACCGTGGCGATCTATCCGACCAATGGCGCCTTCCTCAACGGACGCAACGCCTATCGCGCGTACGGCTTCGATCAGTTCTACGACGCCGGCCAGCTCGGCCTGGAAGAGTGGGAAGAGACCGACAAGCAGATGTTCGACGCAGCCAAGCGCGTCTACGACAAGGTGAAGAAGCCCGGTCAGCCGGTGTTCGTGATGATCCTGACGCTGGCGCAGCACGGCCCGCACGATACCGATCCGTTGTCCTCGTTGCCGGCGCCGTTCAACAAGGGCGTGCTCAAGGGCCTGCCGACGCGCGAGTCGCTCAACTTCAACACCTATCTGGCGAACCTGCACAATTCCGATGCGGCGATGCACGGGCTGGAACACGATTTCCTCGATCGCGCGCAGCCTACCGTGATCGTGCACTTCGGCGATCACCAGCCCTCGTTCAGTGGCTTGATCCGCGAGATGCCGCGCACGTGGCCGGATGAGCTGTCCTCGGTCAAGGACTACCTCACGTATTACATGATCAAGAGCAACTTCCAGGGTGCGCCGTTGCCGCATTACCCGATGCTCGACATCGCGCTGCTGCCAAGCATGGTGCTGCAGGCGGCGGATCTGCCGACCGATCCGTATTTCTCAGCGGCGATTTCGCTGCGCACACGTTGCAACGGTCTCTACACCGATTGCGCGCAGCCGGACCTGGTGAAGTCGTATCACGCGTGGATATTCAATCGGCTGCACGTGTACGAATAGGCGCCGCGACGCGATCATCTCTTTCATTGCAGGAGCGCACTTGTGCGCGACCAGCCGACGTAGCGGCGACGCCGAGCGCCGCGGTCGCGCACAATGTGCGCTCCTACACCGAAGCTGCATTGCCCCCGCAGTCGTGCTGTAGGAGTGCACCCTGTGCGCAACCAGCCAGCGACGGACTTCCAATCGCCATCACCTTCAGCATGCACATGCAGACGGCTACGCCGACTGCCAACGTGTGCTGCTCCCCCAGAACAGGGATTACTCGTATTTGTAGCGCCGATGTCCGCGCTGCAAATTCCGCGGGCAGGGCAAGCCAGGCCTCGCCGCAACGCGGGAGTTCAAATGAAAATGCTCAGGCCGTCTTTGCTTGTTCTCATCCTGTCCGTCGCTCCCTTGCCGGTCATTGCATCGGCATCAGCACCTGAATCTGACTACACAGTGGCTGCTTCCAGCCAGACGTTCGTGCTCACGCGCGGCACGCCGCTATATGACGCGTGGAAAGCTTTTATTGACCAGCAGAACATCGGTAGACGCAAACTGGGTTGGGGCTTGGGTCTACCGTATGACGTTGGCCGCATCACCCTGACGATCACGTCAGGTACCGTGCGGCCAGCGATGTTGCCGGGTCCGCCGCTCGACCCGCCCAATATGGGCCCGCCGATGCCGTTGCCGGCAAACGGCAGTGAGGGTCAGACCCTGACCATGATCAGTCAGACCACCACCGTCTATCAATCGTGGATCTACGTTTTCGAGGGCAGAGCGGGTGGCTGGCGAGAATTCAGCTACAGGGGTTATGCCTGCCGTCGCGCGAGAGAAAATGGTGAACTCTGTGAACCGTAGAATTTCGGGTTTGCTTCGACCAGAGATCAATCTACGCTGGCTGCGCGCCAGCCGAGCGTGCTGACCGTGTGGGAGCGCACCCTGTGCGCGACCGCAGCGTCAGAGCGCTGTCGCTCCGCCCGGCTGTCGCGCACAGGGTGCGCTCCCACAAAAGTATCGCGTTGGTTTCAGGCGTCGTAGCGGACGCCTGAAATCCAGGTTTCGGTGACGACAAGGTTTTTGTCCAGCACGGCGAAGTCCGCTTGCTGACCCGCGACGATGCGACCATGCGTGCGATCCAGTCCGAGCCACGCGGCGGGATAGGCGCTTGCCATGCGCGAGGCCTCGGCCAGCGGCAAGCCGACCATCTCCATCAGATTGCGCACGCCAGTGGCCATATCCAGCGCGGAGCCGGCGAGCACGCCATCGTCGCTCTGGCAGATGCCGTCGCGGGCGATGATGGTTTGTCCGTTGAGCACGTACTCGGGACTGTCCGCGCCCACCGGCGGCATCGCGTCGGTGACCAGCACGCTCTTGCCCTTGGCCTTGGCGGCAATCGCGACGCGCAGCGCGACCGGATGCACATGATGGCCGTCAACGATCAGGCCGCACCAGCTGTGCGGATCGTCCAGCGCGGCGCCGACCACGCCGGGCTCGCGACTACCGAGCGGCGTCATCGCGTTGTACAGATGGGTGAAGCCGCACACGCCGGCATCGAGCGCGGCGCGCGTGGCGTGATAAGTCGCCGCGGTGTGGCCGGCAACCACCAGCACACCGGCTTCGCTGAGCTGGCGAATGGTGTCGCGCGGTACTTCTTCCACCGCGAGCGTGAGCATCACCACGCCACGGCGATTGCGCGTGATGGCTGCGATATCTTCGGCATCAGGCAGACGAAACAGCGAGGCATCATGGATGCCCTTGCGTGCCGTCGCGAGGAAAGGGCCTTCCAGATGGATGCCCAGCACGCCCGGCACGCCTTGCTCGATGGCGGCATCGACCGCATCAAGCGCCTTGCGCATCACGTCCGCGGTATCGGTGATCAGGGTAGGCAGAAAACCCGTGGTGCCAAACTTGCGGTGCGCGGCGCCGATGGTCGCCAACGCTTCCACCGTAGGTTCGGCATTGAACAGCACGCCGCCACCGCCATTGACCTGCACATCGATGAAGCCGGGCAGCAGCAGCTGGCGCTTGAGGTCGTGCTTCGTGGCCTCCGCAATGCGCTTGTCGTCGTCGCGCACGATCGCTTCGATGCGCTCGCCGCGCACCAGCACAGCCAGTCCCTCGCGCGGACCATGATCGGTCAGCAGGCGAGCATTGATGAGTGCGGTGAGTGGCGTGCTCATTACATGGTCTCCGTGACCTTGCGCAGGTGCGGCGGTACGTCCGGATCAAAGCCGCGTGCAAGCGACAGCGCACTGGCTGCGCGATAGAAGCTTTGCACGGCGAGTAGCGGCGTCACGATGGGCGCGATGTTTTCCGGCAGCGGCAGTTTGTCCGGATCGTGATTGCCCGRCGCGGCGATGAACACGCGCGCGCCGCGCGAGCGGAACTCGTTCGCCACGGCAATCGTGTTGTCCTGCGTGCCGTCGTCCTGTGCGAAGAACAGCACCGGGAAACCTTCACCCACGATGGCCATCGGGCCGTGCTTCACTTCGGCGGCGCTGAAGGCCTCGGCATGGAGTCCACAGGTTTCCTTGAGCTTGAGCGCCGCTTCCAGCGCGGCGCCGAAACCAAAACCGCGACCGACCACGAACAGGCTGCTGGCACCGGTGAGGCCCTTCACCATGGCGCTCCAGTCGCAGTCCCAGCCACGACGCAGATCGTCGGGCAGGCGATCGACCACGTCGTGCAGCGTCGCGTCGTTGCTCCAGTGCGCGGTGAGCTGCAGCACGGCTGCAAGCGTCGCGAGGTAACTCTTGGTGGCGGCCACGCTAAGTTCAGGGCCGGCGCGCAGCGGCACGAAGGTGTCGGCCATCTGCGCGAGCGGGGAATCCTCCACGTTGACCAGGGCCACCACATGGGCGCCGGCATCCTTGGCGGCCTGCGCGCTGCGCAGCAAGTCGGGGCTCTTGCCCGACTGCGAGATGGCGACGAACAAGGCGCCGTCCATGTGCAGGTCGGCGTCGTAGATGGACGAAATGGACGGCGACGCCGAGGCGGTGATCAGACCCAGGCGGGTCTCGAACACATACTTGGCATAGGCAGCGGCGTGATCGGAGCTGCCGCGCGCACAGGTGACGATGAAGCGGGGCGGCCTGGCCCGCAGCTGCTCGCCGAGCGCCTTGAGGATGGGCGCATTCTCGCGCAGCTGTCGCTCGACCACGGCGGCCGCCTCGTGGGCCTCGCGGTACATCAGGGTCTGGCTTGCTTCTTTCATCGTCCTATCTCGGTGACATGCACGAGGCGCATGCCGCGAGGCCAAGGTGCGCGAGCGCGACCTCAGCCCTTGCGGGGCGCCGGGGTTTGCGGTGGCGCGGTGGATCCACGCACGACCAATTCGGGTACAAAACATTCGCTGTGCGGCAGTTCAACCGCCGCGCCGGATTTGCGCTGCAATTCCGCCATCAGCTGCAGGGCCGCATGGCGGCCGATGTCGCTGGTGGACTGACGCGCGGTGGTGAGTGCGGGCCACGCCTGCTTGGAGAACGGGCTGTCCTCGAAGCCGGCGATGGAAAGCCCCCACGGCACATCCACGTTGCTCGAACGGGCCGCGGCGAGCACGCCCGCGGCGATTTCGTCGTTGCTGCCGAAGATCGCGGTCGGCGGATCCTTCAGCGCAAGCAGCTTGCGGGCGCCGCGGAAACCGTCGTCGAACGCATAACGGCCGGGCAGCACCAGCTTCTTGTCCAGCGGCAGACCATAGTCGCGCAGCGCATCGGCATAGCCCTGGTAACGCTCCGGGCTGGAGCGATGGTGCGGTTCGCCCCACAGGAAGCCGATGCGCTTGTGGCCCATCTGGATCAGGTGTTCGGTGATCGCATAGGCGGCGCTGCGGTCGTCGATGTAGACGCACGGCGCGCCGTCATGGGGATCGTCGCGCGAGGAAATGATGCGCACGAAGCTGATGTCGTTGGCGATCAGCGTATTGACCAGCTCGGCCTGCTCGGACATCGGCGGTGCCAGCACCAGGCCGGCGAGACGATTGCGTTCCACCAGCGCGCACAGCTCCGCCGCCAGGTCGGGCGAGGAGGAATCACACGGATGGATCAGCAGGCCGAAGCCGCGTTCGCGGCAGGYGGACAACACGCCGTCCTGCATGCTGATCACGTAGTGCGCGTTCGGGTTGTCGTAGACCAGTCCGATCGCATAGGCATGCGTGCTGCGCAGACCACGTGCTGAAGGATTGGGCTGGTAGCCCAAAGCCTCGATCGCGCGCTCGACCTTTTCGCGCGTATCGGCGCGAACCGAGGCCTCGTGGTTGATGACGCGCGAGACGGTCTTGAGCGAAACGCCGGAACGCTTGGCGACATCCTTGATGGTGGGGTTGCGCAACACAAGAAACTCCGGCAATCGGTAAGTAGCGGCATCGTAGCCCAGCGAAGCCTTACCTGGCGGCGCGGCGGGCGCCGACCCAGGCTTCAGCGCGCGTGCTGGCCGACGCGGTGCCCCTTAACGCCGTAGTAAAGGATGTACAGGTAGCAGGGCACCATCAGCGCCATGAATACCAGCTGGAAGTTGAAGTGCTGTTTCAGGTGCACGAACAGCTGCGGCACCAGCGCGCCGCCGGCGATCGCCATGATCAGCAGCGCCGAGCCGCGCTCGGTGAGGCGGCCCAGGCCGTGGATGGCCAGCGGGAAGATCGCCGGCCACATCATGGCGTTGGCGAAACCCAGCGCGGCGACAAAACCCACCGAGGTATGGCCGGTGGTGATGTACGCGCCCAGCGTAAACAGCACGCCGAGCACGGCGGACACCGCCAGGTAGCTCTGCTGCGAGATGAAGCGCGGAATCAGCACCAGGCCCGCCAGGTAACCGGCGAGCATGGCGATCAGGGTGAACGAGGTGAAGTGCTTGGTCTCATCCAGCGGCAGGCCAAAGCCCTGGCCATAGGTGCCGATGGCATCTCCCGCCATCACTTCCACGCCCACGTAGAGGAACAGGCACAGCACGCCCAGCCACAAGTGAGGGAAGCTGAAGATGCCGCCCTTGGAGTGACCGATATCCGACTCGGCATTGGCGCCGGACGGCTTGATTTCCGGCAGCGGCGAGCGGACCACCCAGATCGCCAGCACCACCAGCAGGCCGGCCATGATCATGTACGGCATGTGGATCTTGGCGGCGAAGGCGTTGAGCAGGGCTTCCTTTGCCTCGGGCGAGGCCGCGGCCTTCACCTGCTGGTCGAAGGTGTCGATGCCCGACAACACCAGCGCGCCGAACACGAACGGTGCCAGCGCACCGGCGACCTTATTGCAGATGCCCATGAAGGCAATACGCTGCGCGGCACTGTCGATCGGGCCGAGGATGCTGATGTACGGATTGGAAGCGGTCTGCAGCAGGGCGAGGCCCGCGCCGATCACGAACAATCCGGCCAGCGCCGGATAGAAGATGCGCATGCTGACGAACTGGCCGAACAACACCGCGCCAATCGCCATCACGAACAAGCCCAGTCCCATGCCCTTCTTCATGCCGGTGCGGCGAAGCACGCTGGACGCGGGAATGGCCAGGAAGAAGTACGAAAAATAGAACACCAGCGGTACGAAGAAAGCAGACACGTCATCGACGTTGAAGGCGAGCTTGACGAAGGTGATCAGCGGACCGTTGAGCCAGGTCACGAAGCCGAAGATGAAAAACAGCACGCCGATGATCAGCATCGGTACCACGCTGGAAGAGCGTGGCTCGCCAGCGGCAAGCGTAGTGGCAGACATGGATGGACTTACTCCCCGCGGATGGCCGCTGAACGATGGACCCATGACGGTCCGATTCCCCCTCAAAGCCCTTCCCTCGCCGCGAAGGAGAGGGAGAGATGAGCGTTTATCGACGCTATGCGTAACGTTGTCAAATTCTGACACGAGTGAGTCATCCAAAGGTGCACAAAGCGGTGGCTGCACCGACCCCGCAAAAACCTCGCTTGTTGCGCCGCAATAGCGATGTTTTGGCAGCAGGACGGCTCTTTTGACTAGTTAAAAATCCCTTTGTTTACAGTGTGTTGCACTGCATCATGATCTTGCGGCAAGGACGTCATTTGCTGCGATTGCTGGACCGCGCCAAACCCTTGTTTCGCATGAAAAAACGGCCTGTTGACAACGTTGTCATCCGTGGCGAGACTCGGGCCAAAATCGGGTCGCAGGTCGTGCAATGCGACACAGCAATGACGAGGGGATGACGGTGGCGCAACGCGGTAACCACAGTCTGGAGGCACGTCGCCTGGCGCTCCCTGCGGGGGCGTTCCTGGCGGCTGACGTCGGCGGGACGCATGCCCGCATCGGCCTGGTCAGCCACGAGCCGGATGGGACGCGCCCGGTGACGGTGCTGCAGTACCACCGCTATGCCTGCGCCGACTGGCCTAGCCTCACGGCCGTGCTGCAGGACTTCGTCGGCCAGCTCGATCGCTCTGTGCACATCCGTCGCTGCGCCGTGGCCAGTGCGGGTTACGTGCTGGGCGATGCCATCGTCAACGACAACTTGCCCTGGCCGGTTTCCATTCGCGATATCCGCGACAGCCTCGGCATCGAAGAGCTCGCCGTCGTCAACGACTTCGAAGCCGTGGCCTATGCCACCCAGTTCCTCAGCCAGGCCGACACCACTGCAGTGATCGAAAGCGAGGCACTGCCCGCCGAAGGTCCGGTGCTGGTGATGGGGCCCGGCACCGGTTTGGGCTCGGCGGTGCTGTTGCCCGGCAAACCGCACGCCACCGTGCTGGCCACCGAAGCAGGCCAGATCGCGCTGGCGCCGGGCAACGAACGCGAGATCGAGATTCTTCGTGCGCTGTCGCGCGACCGTTCGTATGTCTCGTTCGAACACGCCTTGTCCGGCCCCGGCCTGCTCAACCTGTACCGCGTGCTGTGCACGCTGCGCGGGCAGACACCCGAACTCACTTTGCCCAGCCAGGTGACGCAGTCGGCGCTGGAGCGCGGCGACGAGGCAGCCGTCGAAGCCTTGGAGGTGTTCTGCGGATTGCTCGGCAGCTTTGCCGGCGATCTGTGCCTGCTGTACGGCGCACGCGGGGGCGTGTTCCTGGCCGGCGGGATTCTTCCGCAGATCCGCGACGTGCTGCTCGCCAGCAGCTTCCGCCAGCGCTTTTTCAACAAAGGCGTGATGCGCGCCTTCCTGCAACAGGTTCCCGTACGACTGATGGAGCACGGCCAGCACGGTGTGATCGGCGCCGCCGGGCTGTTCCTTGACTTGCAAGACCGAGAGGGCATGTCCGCAGGCTCTCGCGCCGGGGAGAACGAAGTACTCAGATCGTCCAACTGAACCGGGCCCATGCCCAACAGCCACGCCGCAGCCCATGTCCACGTGCTGGCTGCCGATTGCCTTCGAGGGGAGGACACCATGTCACAACGCAAATCATTGCTAGCCGCCAGCATCATCGCTGGACTCTGTCTATCCGGTTCGCTTCGCGCCGCCGATACGGCGCCCGCTGCGCAACCGGCGCCGCAACCCGCACCCGCGGCAGCGACACAGGACAACAGCAACCCGCAGACGACCGCCGACCAATCGCAGGCCAAGCAGTTGGAAACGGTGACCGTCACCGGCATCCGCGCCAGCCTGCAACAGTCGCTGGACACCAAGCGCAACGCAGACGCCATCGTCGATGCCATCACGGCCGAAGACATCGGCAAGTTCCCCGCCACCAACGTGGCCGAAGCACTGGCGCAGATTCCCGGCGTCACGCTGGACCGTGCGTTCGGCGCCACGCAGCGCGTGAGCATCAACGGCATCGATCCCAGCCTGAACCTCTCGTTCCTTGACGGCCATCCGATCGCGCAGGCCATGTGGCTCTACGGCGACAGTCCCAACCGCGGCTTCAACTACTCGTTGCTGCCGCCGGAGATCCTCGGCTCGCTGGAGATCTACAAGAGCCCGGAAGCGCGCCTGCCTGAGGGCAGCCTCGGCGGCACGGTGATCATGCACACCATCCAGCCGCTCGACGTGCCGGCGAACACGCTCAGCGGTTCGTTCGGCGTGAACTACAACGACATGGTCGAGCAGAGCCGTCCGAACGCGTCGCTGTTCTACAGCTGGCACAACGCCGACAAGACGTTTGGTGCGGATGTCTCCCTCTCGCACTACGAGCAAAAGACCGATCGCCAGGGCCAGGAAATCTTCGGCTATACGCCGGTATCGGCCATCGCCGCCGCCAATCCGGCCATTGCGGGGCAGATTGCCGCCGGCACGCTCAAGGCGTCCGACCAGATGCCAACGGAACTCAACGCGGCCGACTTCCAGCAGACCGAGAAGCGCAGCAGCATCCTGGTCAATCTGCAGTACAAGCCGAACGACCATTTCGACAGCACGCTCAGCCTGCTGTACATGACCGATCGCCTCGACAACCTCAACGTGTCGATGTACCCGATCGCCGGCTTCAACTACGCCGGCATCTCGCATCTCACCGAAGGCCCGAACGGCATCGTGGTGGCGGGTACCCAAGTCGGCACGCCCTGCTTCAACACCACCTCGTGCACCAGCACGGCCGAAACCTTCATGGATAACGACGCACGCAAGTCGTTCATCCGTACCAAGGGCGCCGACTGGCGCGGCACCTACAAGGGCGACGGCTGGCGCATCAACGGGCAGTTGGGCGTAAGCACCTCCGACAACACCATCACGCAGGCCTTCAAGGAACTGTTCTACGGCGGCGGCTTCGACTGGAACATCAACAAGGGCTTCAACTACACCGACCTTGCCACGGCGAACAACCCGGCCTATTGGGCCGACAACAACTTCGGCGGCAACATCGGCTACAAGCCGTACAAGGCGCGCGACGAGTATGCCCAGGCCGACTTCACCAAGGACTTCGACGGCTTCTTCAACAGCCTGCAGATCGGTGCCCGCTGGGCGTCGCACTGGGAAAGCCAGTCGCTGTTGATCGACAACGTGGGCGTGCCCAACCAGACACTCAACCAGATCGGTTACGGCGGCATCAGCGATCTGAGCGGCGCGTCCAGCATCGGCCTGTCCGGCAGCACCGTGCATCACGTGCAGACGCTGGGCTTCCAGTCGATCTACAACGCGGTGCTCGACGGCAACCAGCTGAGCTCCAACGATCCGGTCGACTACTGGGACAACACGTTCAATGTGCAGCAGCAGAACAGCGCGGGCTTTGCCCAGCTGAACTTCGGCAACGACAACGTGCACGGCAACCTTGGCGTGCGTTTCGTGCACACCAAGATCGACTCCTTCGGCTACAACGTGCCCAGCACCTGCAGCACCTGGGATTGCGTGTTCCCGCCCGGTTTTGGCTATGTCGGCACCACCAGCACGTCCAACGACTGGTTGCCGGCGTTCAACGTCGCCTGGAACGTGGCGCCTGACATCATCCTGCGCGGCGCGGGTTCCGAGACGATTGCGTACGCGCCCTACAACCAGCTGGCGCCGTACTTCGAAGCCAACGACACGGTGCTCACCGCGACCGCAGGCAACCCGAACCTCAAGCCGTATCGGTCGGTGAACTTCGACCTGTCCGGCGAGTGGTACTTCAACAACGAGTCGGTGATCGCGGTCTCGGGCTTCTACAAGAACGTGCTGAACTACGTGGTCAATGCCGCCACCGTGCAGGGTCGCCAGAACGGTTCGTGGGCGGAACTGATCCAGGGTTCCACCGGCCAGATGCTGGTGAACAACGGCATGTGTACCTTGGCCGGCTTCTGCCAGTACAGCGTCTCCGCGCCGATCAATGGCGGTCGCGCCAAGGTGAAGGGCGCCGCGATCAGCTACCAGCAGGCCTTCGGTGACAGCGGTTTCGGTCTGCGTGCCAACTTCACGTACTCCGATTCGAGCACCGCGGCCGGCGGCCCGCTGCCGTACAACTCCAAGGACTCGTACAACCTCTCGCCGTACTTCGAGAAGGGTCCGTACAGTGCCAGCATTGCGTACAACTATCGCAGCAAGTATCTGGCAGGCGGCTACGTGGCCGGTGCGCCCGATTCGTATACCGACAGCTACAAGGAACTCGATGCCTCGCTGGGCTACAAGTTCAACGATCACATGTCGGTCACCTTCGACGCGCTGAACCTGCTCAACTCGACCTACAAGCAGTTCTACGGTTCCAGCATGACGGAACTGGCCAACGAATACGCCAGTGGTCGCGAGTACATCCTCGAAGCGCACTTCAAGCTCTGATTTACCCAAACCTCCCCGGTAAGGGCCTGGCGTCTTGCCAGGCCCTCTTTTTATGCGTCGCGGCGTCGCTCAGTCGAGGGCGCCGGCGCCGTAACGATCGTCGGTGTGCTGCGTGGCCGCTACCTCCAACGCGATGGACAGGGCGCGCACCACGTCGTCCTTGCTCATGCTGGGCGCGTTCGGAAAGCGCGCCGCCTGCGAGGGCAGGTAGGGGATGTGGATAAAACCCGCGCGCAGTCCGCGATGCTGCTCGGCCAGGTGCAGCATCAGATACGCCACGTGATTGCACACGAAGGTGCCCGCCGTATTGGACACTTCGGCCGGCAGCCCTTCGGCGAGCAGTGCCTTGAGCATGGCCTTGATCGGCAGTGTGCTGAAGTACGCCGCGGGGCCGTCCTCAACGATGGCCATGTCAATCGGCTGTGCTCCGGCATTGTCGGCAATGCGGGCGTCCTGCACATTGATCGCTATCCGTTCGATCGATAGTCGGCTACGTCCGCCAGCCTGCCCGACGCCCAGCAGCAGCTTGGGCTGCACCTCGTCGATGGCCAGCGCCAGCTCGCGCTGCGAATCGGCGAAGGCCGTCGGCAGCAACCGGGCCACCACGCGATGGCCAGCGATGTGCTTGCCGTCGAGCGCGCGCACGGCTTCCCATGATGGGTTGATGTCTTCATTCCCGAACGGCGTAAAACCGGTCAGCAGGATGCGCGGTTGGCTCATGATCGGATCTCAAGTCGTGCGGCGTCAGCGAAAGACCAGCAGCCACATGATGACGAAGGTGGCGACGAAGATGCTGGCAGCGCTCCACGCCTGCGCGCGGATCACGCCATAGGGATTGCGCAGCTCCAGCAGTGCTGCCGGCACCAGGTTGTAGTCGGCCGCCATGGGCGTGAGCAGGGTGCCGCAATAGCCGCACAGCATGCCCATGGAACCGAGGATGGCCGGGTTGGCGCCGTAGCGATGCACCAGCAGCGGCAGTCCGATGCCCGCCATCATCACCGGAAATGCGGCGAACGCATTGCCCATGATCACGGTGAACAACACCATGCCCAGCGAGAACACCAGCAGGCACAAGAAGGCATTGCCCTCGGGCAGGATCATCTGCGCCAGCGCCGAGATCGCCGCGCCAACGCCGCTCTGGGTAAACACTTCGCCCAGTGCGGCCAGCAACAGCGGCAACAGCGCCGCCCAGCCGATCGCATCGAGCAGGCGCCGGCCTTCCGACAAGCCCTGATGCAGCGGCGCCTGCGCCACGCGCGCCGCCGCGAACAGCGCGAGCACGCAGGCGAGCGTCAGCCCGGTCAAGGTCATCTGCGGCTTGGCGAACAGCGCGTAACCGCCGATGGACAGATGTTCGCCGAACAAGGCCACCAGCAAGGTCACCAGTGGAATCAGCAGGGCGGGCACAAACAGCTTGTGGCCAAGGCGCAGGGCGGACGCCTCGCGTGCCGATGCACTGGCCGTCTCCGGGTGGGCCTGGCGGCGAAGGCGGGGCGCGAGCAGCGCGAGTGCGATCACCATGCATCCGGCGATCTGCGCAGGCAGGGCGTTGCCGGCCTTCTGTTGCGCCAGCACCACGTCGCCACCGGCAAACAGCAGGCCCAGCAGCGCCCAGAAGGAGGCGCGAGCGATCTGTTGCGCACGCGCGTTGCGCCAGGCGGTGTAGAACAGGAAAGCTGCAATCAGCCAGTACGCGTATTCGATGCGCAACATGCTCAGGCTTCCGCTTCGACGCGGGCGAGCGCGGCGCGCCGCTGCAGGCGGCGCTGGAACAACCACACGCGTACCGACTGGATCACGAAGGCGGCGATGGCCGTGGGCAGCGCCCACAATGCGATGGCCAGTGGCGTGAGATCGATGCCGTGCTGGGCGTAGAAGCCCTGGACCAGCAGCACCGCGCCCAACGCGATGAAGACATCCTCGCCGAAGAAGCGGCCGATGTTGTCCGTGGCGGCAGCGACCGCGCGCACTTCGTCGCGCTCGGCGTCGCTCAGGTCAGGCTTGATCTTCTCGGCCGCGGCCTCGCCCATCGGCGCCAGCAGCGGGCGCACTGTCTGTGCGGCGCCGGCGACGCCGGTGAGCCCGAACATGGCGAGCACTTCGCGTATGAACAGATAACCGATCAAGAGCCGGGCCAGCGTGAAGCCGCGCAGGCGGTTCATCCATTGCTGGGCGTGCTCGCGCAGGCCGGCGTGTTCGAGCAGACCGATGGCGGGCAGGGTGAGCACGAACATCAACAGCATGCGCGAGGACACGAAGCTCTTGCCCAGCAGGGCCAGCAGGTCGGCGGGATGCAAGCCGGCGAGCAAACCGCTGACCAGCGCAGCGCACACCACCACGGGAACGGCATTGAAGCGCAGCGCAAAACCGATGACGATGACCGCGACGCCGAGCAGCGGCCAGTAATTCATGCGCGTGCCCCGCTGGCGTGCGGCGCGGCGATACCGATGTCGGCCGCTTCCAGTGCGGCGCGCAATCGACGTGCGAAGGCCACGGCGTGCTCGCCATCGCCATGCACGCACAAGGTGTCAGCCTGCAAGGCCACGATGCTGCCGTCGATGGCGCGCACCTGACCTTCGCGTGCCATCGCCATCGCCTGGGCAATCGCCTCATCGCCTTCCTGGATCACTGCGTCGGGTTCGCGCCGTGGTTGCAGCGAGCCATCGGCGCGATAGCGACGATCGGCAAACGCTTCGGCCGCCACCGGGATGCCGGCAGCCAGCCCGGCATCGATCAGCGCCGAGTTGGCCAGGCCGAACAGAAACAGCGAGTGATCGAAATCGTGGACGGCCCGCGCAATCGCGGCCGCCAGCCTGGCATCGCGTGCCGCCATGTTGTACAGCGCGCCATGCGGCTTGACGTGGCGCAGTCGTGTGCCTGCCGCCTGCGCAAACGCCTGCAGCGCGCCGATCTGATAAAGCGTCATGGCATAGGCTTCGTTCGGCGTCACCGCCATCTCGCGTCGCCCGAAACCTTGCAGGTCGGGCAGGGAGACATGCGCGCCGATCGCCACATCGTGTTGTACCGCCATGGCGACGGTGCCGCGCATGATGTCCGGGTCGCCGCCATGGAAGCCACAGGCGATGTTGGCCGAGCTGACGATGGCAAGCAGCGCGGCATCGTCGCCCATGCGCCAGGCGCCGAAGGATTCGCCCAGGTCGCTGTTGATGTCGATGGTCTTGGCGATGGAGAGTTTCATGCGGATTCCAGGCGTTGTTCGATGCGTTGCAGCAGGTGTTGCAGCGAGGCCTCGCGCTCGGTGAGGCGTTGCAGCGCCTCGTCCAGAGTTGTCTCGCGGAAGGATACGGTATCGCCCGGCCGACGCTGCGCGAGACGCGGCAAATCCACCATGGCCAGCTGGCCGATGCGCGGATAGCCACCGGTCACCGGCGCTTCGGCCAGCAACACGATGGGCTGGCCCGAGGGCGGCAGCTGCAAGGTGCCGGGCAGGGTTGCTTCGGAAATCAGTTCCAGCGGCTGGCGCAAGTGCAGGGGCATGCCTTCCAGTCGATTGCCGGTGCGGTTGCTGTCCTTGCTCACCATGAAGCGCTGGGTGAACAGCGCGTGTTGCGAGGCATCGTCCAACGCATGCCAGTGATGACCGCGCAACAAGGCCAGCGGCGCGCGGGCATAGTCGAGCCAGGGTTGCGGATCGAGGCCCCAGCGCAACGCCTGCATGGTGAGTCCGGCGCGGAACCAGGATGCCGATGCGCGTTCACCGATGTCGATGACGTCGCCGCTCTGCGCAGCCCTGCCCACGCCGGCATGCAGATCGCTGCTGCGGCTGCCCAGTACCGACGCGCCGTCGAAGCCGCCGCGCACCGCCAGATAGCTGCGGCACCCGTGGCGCATGCCGCCGAGGCGAAGCACGCTGCCGGCGGGCAGGAAGCAGCTGGTCCACGCGGGCAAGGGTTGGCCCTCCACGCGCGCTTCAATCAGGCCACCGGTGAGCGCCACGACGGCGTCGTGTTGAAAGCGCAGCGTGGGACCGGCCAGCGTGATCTCCAGCACCGCTTCGTCGCCGGCATTGCCGACGAGGGCATTGGCCAGCCGCCTGGCCGGCTCGTCCATGGCCCCGGCGCGGCCCAGTCCCAGATGTGCATACCCGCGACGCCCTGCGTCCTGCAGGCTGGTGAGCAATCCAGGCTTGATGACCTCGACGCTCATGGGCGTGTAACCGGGTCGGTGGCAAGTCGCTCGTACTCGTCCTGGTCGATCGCGCGAAAGCGCACATGGTCGCCGGGCCCCAGCAGGGAAGGCGATGCGGCAGCGAGGTCGAACAGACGCATCGGCGTGCGCCCGATCAGTTGCCAGCCACCAGGCAGGCTTTGCGGATAGATGCCTGTCTGCTGCCCACCGATCGCGACACTGCCGGCGGGCACGCTGGTACGCGGATGGCTGCGGCGCGGCATGGCCAGCGTGGGATCGAGGCCGAGCAGATAGGGAAATCCGGGCGCGAAGCCGAGCATGGCGACGCGATAGCGCGCAGCCGTGTGGCGCGCGACCACCTCTTCGATCGATATCCGCGCATGCGTGGCTACTTCAGGCAAGTCGGCGCCGTCGTAGCAGACCGGAATGCTCACTTCGCGCACCGCCTTTGCCACTGACGAGTGCTCGTTCCATGCGGCAGCGATCGCTGCGCGCAGGCGTTCGGCACCGAAGCGGCCGTCATCGTCCAGCCATTGCAGCACATCGAAACGCAGCAACAGGCTGGCATAGGCTGGCACGCATTCCACGTTCTCAAGGCCCGCCTGCAGCTTGGCGGCTGCGGCGTGGACGCGATCGTTGACGGCGGCGTCGATGGTTTCGCCAAAGCGCAACAGCCATGCGTCCTCGGCCAGTGTTTCGATCTGTACGTCGGCCAGCGGAAATGTCACGCGCGCACCTTCCCGGCATCGTCTCTTTCAGCACGTGGGCTGAGTTGCTCTGTGCGTGTCGACATGCGGGCGATTCGTGGGCGGGGGGGGGGGGTGTCAGGTGGAGTGTTGCAGAAGAGACTGAGTTTGCCGACTTGCACTGCGACACACCCGTGTCCAGGCAAAACCCTGCGCTCCCATTGGCGCTCATCACACGAAAACAGCCTGTTTGCGCAGTTCTTTGCGATCTTTTCGGCGCAGGTTCACATCACTGGCGGATTGAGGAGACGTGAAGTTACGTCGCGAGCTCCTGCGACTCGCGGACTTCGCAACGTTGTCAAATGAGCCCGCTTTCATCTGTCGCGACAGGGGAATAGAGGCCGAAAATCCCCCCGTGTCAGAGGGCAAATGGCTGGCCTGAGTCAAGCGCCATGGGGGTCGCCATGGCGCGCTGCGAGATCGTTTCCTGGCGATGCTGAAATGGATTAAAAATACATATTAAACAAGCGATTGATGACGATCATGGGACCTGTGGCAGCCTGCCAGTAGAACCAAGATGCTGCCCTGCCGCATAGGCCATTTTCGTATGTGCCGGATGGATTGTTGACAACGTTGTCAACCATTACCCAGACTCCGGCCAAATGAGGGAGAGTTCACAGGAACGTGACATCAGGATGACGAGGGGATCGCAAGTGGTCGAAGGGGTCAGCCACAACGCACGTGAGTTCTTGGCGCAAGAAGCCATGTTTCTCGCTGCGGACGTCGGAGGAACGCACGCTCGCATCGGACTGGTGAGCCGCGAGCCGGACGGCACGCGTCCGGTGACCGTGCTGCAGTACCACCGCTATGCCTGCGCCGACTGGCCCAGCCTCACCGCCGTGCTGCAGGACTTCGTCGGCCAGCTCGATCACAACGTGCACGTGAACCGCTGTGCCGTGGCCAGTGCGGGGTATGTGCTGGGCGACGCCATCGTCAACGACAACCTGCCGTGGCCGGTCTCCATCCGCGATATCCGCGACAGCCTCGGTATCGAGCAGCTCGCTGTCGTCAACGATTTCGAAGCCGTGGCCTATGCCACGCAGTTCCTGCATCAGGCCGATACCACGCCGGTGATCGCCACCGACGCCGCGCCGGCCGAAGGCCCGGTGCTGGTGATGGGTCCGGGCACGGGTTTGGGCTCGGCGGTGCTATTGCCCGGCAAGCCGCACGCGACCGTGCTCGCCACCGAAGCAGGCCAGATTGCGCTGGCGCCGGGCAACGAACGCGAGATCGAGATTCTTCGCTACCTGGCCCGTGATCGCGAGTACGTGTCGTTCGAACACGCACTGTCTGGCCCTGGTTTGCTCAATCTGTATCGCGCGCTGTGCGCACTGCGCGGCCAGGCCCCGCTGCTGAGCTTGCCCAGCCAGGTGACGCAGTCGGCACTGGAGCGCAGCGACGAGGCAGCGGTCGAAGCCCTGGACGTGTTCTGCGGTTTGCTCGGCAGCTTCGTGGGCGATCTATGCCTGCTGTATGGCGCACGCGGGGGCGTGTTCCTGGCCGGCGGGATTCTTCCGCAGATCCGCGAAGTGTTGCTCGCCAGCAGCTTCCGCCAGCGCTTTTTCAACAAGGGCGTCATGCGCGCCTTCCTGCAACAGGTTCCCGTACGACTGATGGAGCACGGCCAGCACGGTGTGATCGGTGCGGCCGGCTTGTACCTGGACGGACGCACGTAAAGACCGCGGGAAAACGAAGTACCGACTCAGCACTACACCGTTGCACTGAACCGGGCACACGCCCAGACAGCCACGCCGCAGCCGGACGACCCACAACATCCGCTGCAGAAAACGCCTTCGAGGGGAGGATCACCATGTCACACCGCAAGACTCTGCTAGCCGCCAGCATCATCGCCGGACTCTGTCTGTCCGGTTCGCTTTATGCCGCCGACAACACGCCTGCGCCGCAGTCCGGCCCGGCCGCGTCGGGCCAGGACAACGCACAGACTGCCGCTGAAAAGGCCAAGGCCAAAGAGCTTGGCACGGTCACCGTGGTCGGTATCCGCGATTCGGAAGCCGAATCGCTGAACCTCAAGAAGGCCGCTGACTCGCATATCGAAGTGATCACCGCCGAAGACATCGGCAAGCTGCCGGCCAAGAACGTGGCCGACACGCTGCAGCGCCTGCCCGGCATCAACATCAGCTCGTCCAGCGCCAGCGAAGGCGGCTTTGACGAAAACGATCGCGTGAGCCTGCGCGGCACCAACCCGAGCATGACCCAGACGCTCGTCAACGGTCACACCGTGGGCACCGGCGACTGGTTCGTGCTGAGCCAGGTGCAGACCGTGGGCCGCAGCGTGAGCTACACCCTGCTGCCGGCGGAAATCGTCAGCGAAGTCACCGTGCACAAGACTTCCGAAGCCAAGCTGCAGGAAGGCGGCAGCGCCGGCACCGTCGACATCACCACGCGCAAGCCGCTGCAGTTCGCCCAGCCGTTCACCGCGCAGGCTGCCGTGGGTGGCGTGTACTCCGATCTGCCTGGCGACACCAAGCCGCAGTTCGACGGCCTGGTCAACTGGAAGAACAACGACAACACCTTCGGCGTGATGGCGCAGGGCTTCTATGAGAAGCGCAGCCTGCAGCGCGACGGCCAGGAAATCGTCGGTGGCTATAACAAGATCGCGGCCACCGATGCGATCGCCGTGGCCCATCCGGACCTGGCGAACAAGTACTACCCGAACCTGATCGGCCAGACGCTCTTCACGCAGACGCGTACCCGCAAGGGCGGCACGATCGACATCGAGTGGAAGCCGCTCGACAACCTCACGCTGAACCTGGACACCTTCTATTCCAAGCTGGAAGCGGACAACTTCAACCGCAACTACATGCTGTGGAACAGCCAGTACGTGCCCAGCGGCGTAGGCCTGCAGAGCTATGCCGTCAAGGGCAACGTGCTGACCAATGCCGTGTTCGCTCCGCAGCCGGGTAGCACCACGCCGTACGGCGTGTACGACCAGATCTCGCGTCCGGGCGCTTCGTCCTCGTCTGCGTTCACCACGCTCGATGCCGAATGGCGCGCCACCGACCACCTGACGTTCACCGGCCAGGTCGGCACCACCCAGGGCAAGGGCAACAGCGACGAGCAGAACGTCAGCGAGCTGGGCTTCGGCGCCGGCGCCGGCGCGAGCTGGGGCATGCGTGGCACCGGCAATCCGACCAACTGGTCGATCGGCGGCGACAACACCACGCCGTCGGGCATCATTCCGTCGGCTGGCTGGATCTTCGGCGACCAGAACATCCACGTGAAGGACAAGGAAAACTTCTTCCAGGCCGACGGCGAATACGCCTTCGACAGCTCGCCGATCGCGCTGACCACGCTCGACTTCGGCGTGCGCTATTCCGATCACACCCGCGACAACAAGACCGACATCGGTCAGGGTCCGACCGGCGACTGGCAGAATCCGGCCAACTACCCGACCAGCTGGAAGAACTATCCGGGCAGCTTCAACAGCGATCTGGGCGTGAATGGCCCCGGTCCGGCCTGGTACTACAGCCCGGGTGACCTGGCCGCGTTCAATGCGAAGTTTGCCAACCGCGATCCGGTGACGCGCTTCAACTGGCAGAACATCTACAAGGTCAACGAGAAGGACACGGCTGCCTACTTGCAGGCGAACTTCTCCGGCGAGCGCTGGAGCGCCAACGCGGGCTTCCGTTACGTCTATACCAAGGAAGACATCAACTACAACTCCAGCGCGGTGTCGATCTACACCACGAACGGCCCGATCACCGGTTCCGCGTTCGGCGACTACTACACCAACACCTACAAGCACAGCTACGACAAGCTGCTGCCGAGCTTCAACTTCAAGTTCAACCTGACCGACGACCTGCTGGCACGCTTCGCCGCCTCGCAGACCATGACCCGTCCGGACTACTCGGCACTGGCCGGTTCGTACTCGTTGGATGACCTCACGCACACCGGCACCGGCGGCAATCCGCAGCTGAAGCCGCTGATCTCGACCAACTTCGATGCAGCGCTGGAGTGGTACTTCGCTCCGCGTGGCCTGGTGTCGGCCGGCGTGTATGACATGCAGCTGAGCGACTACATCAACTTCGGTAACCAGAACATCCAGTTCAAGGACCAGCAGGCCAGCAACACGGCCGGCCGCGATGTGTTCGCGACGTACCAGGTCAGCGTGCCGACCAACGTCGATGGTCACGTCAAGGGCGTGGAGTTGAACTACATCCAGCCGATCGGCGACAACTTCGGCGTGCAGACCAACTACACCTACGCCAGCGGTTCGGCGGAAAACGGCGTGCCGCTCCAGGGCACCTCGAAGAACACGTTCAACGTCTCCGGTTACTTCGAAAACCAGATGTTCAACGCCCGCATCAGCTACACCTACCGTTCGTCGTTCTACGCCGGCGTGAGCCGTACCGATACGTTCTACCAGGATGGCATTGGCAACCTGGCGGCCTCGTTCGGCTACAACATCAACTCGTGGATGTCGCTCACCCTGGACGCCATGAACCTCAACAACCCCAAGCTGAAGTACTACACGCTCAGCCCGAACTACGGCAAGCAGCCCTACGCGTTCTACGTGAACGGCCGCCAGTACTACGTGAACCTTCGCTTCAAGATCTGATTTAAGGCTTCCTCCCCGCCAACGGGCCCGGCACACTTGCCGGGCCCGATTTTTCTTCGGGGTCTCGAATGCCGTTCCAAGAACCTGCGGGAGCCGATGGCATGAAGCAACGTCTTGCGATGATCTTCGCGGTGCTGGTCGCGCAGGGTGCGCTGGCATCGGAAGGGAAGGTACTGGTCGACCAGGTCGGTTACGACACCGGCGCGGTCAAGCAGGCCATCGTGATGGATGCGTCCGGCCCATCGCCGCAGACGTTTCGCGTTGTGGACGCCAACTCAGGCAAGGTGGCCATGGAAGGCAAGCTTTCCGCGCCCACGGGTGTGGCTCGCTGGAACGGCAGCTACGCCATCGCCGATTTCAGCAGCATGCGTACACCGGGGCACTACTACGTGGACGTCGCACAGGACAGCAGCGACACACGCTCCTCGACCTTCGCCATCCAGGACAACGTGCTCGAGCGCAACACGCTCTCCAACGTGGTCTATTACTTCAAGGGCCAACGCTCCAGCGGCTTGCTGGACAAGGCCGACACCCATCTTCCGCATCCCGACGGTACGCCGGGCACGCTCGATATCCATGGTGGCTGGTACGACGCGACGGGCGACTACGGCATCCACCTGTCGCACCAGAACCCGACCAGTTACTTCAACACTCAGCAGTTGCCGCTAGCCGCCTGGAGCCTGTTGCGCACCTGGCAGCAGCTGGAAGCGCGCAACGACAAGAATTTCCGTGAGTACATCCGTCGCCTGCTCGACGAGGGCTTGTTCGGTGCCGACTTCCTGGTGCGCGACAAGCGTCCCGACGGTTCGTTCTATCAGTCCATCGACGGTCCCGGTCCCGGCAAGCTGCCGCAGGATCGCCGCATCGGCGATCCGAACTGGCGTACGCAGATCAAGCTCAAGCCAGGCGATCACACCGAGCGCGTCGATCAGCCGGCTCATGGTCCGCATGCGTATGAGGCCAGTTTCCGCGCTGGCGGCGGCATGGCGATTGCCACGCTCGCACTGGCGGCACGTACCGGCGTCGATGGCGACTTCACTGCGAAGGATTACCTCAAGGCCGCCGAGGACGCCTATCGCTTTCTCGACGCCCACAATCGCGAGCTGACCAACGACGGCAAGGACAACATCACCGACGATTACTGCGCCTTGCTCGCTGCGGTGGAGCTGTATCGCACCACGCACGACGAGACCTGGCGCAAAGCCGCGGATGCGCGAGCGGATCGCCTGCTTGCGCGCCTGATCACGCACGACGGCCATCGCGACTACTGGCGCGCCGACGATGGCACGCGTCCGTTCTTCCATCCCTCGGACGCCGGCCTGCCGGTCGTCGCGCTGGTTGAGTACGCCGGTATCGCCGATACGAAGCGCCAGGCCAAGGTGCGCGACATCGTGAAGCGCTCGCTCGAAGCCGAGCTGACCGTCACGAGCGAGGTCAGCAATCCGTTCGGCTATGCGCGCCAGCTGGTGCGCGGCGGCGATGGCCGCGTGCGCACGGCGTTCTTCTTCCCACACGACACCGAGGCCGCGCCGTGGTGGCAGGGAGAGAATGCGCGCATCGCCTCGCTGGCGGCGGCGGCGCGCGTGGCTGCGCCGCTGTACGCCAGTGCAGGCGACGAAGCTTTCCGAAAGAAGTTGCAAACCTACGCCTGGAACCAGCTGCACTGGATACTCGGCCGCAATCCGTACGACAGCAGCATGCTGATGGGCAGCGGCCACAACAACGCGCCGTACATGTTCTTCGACTCGTACGCGTACACCAATGCGCCGGGCGCGATCATCAACGGCATCACCTCGGGCTTGAACGACGATGAGGGCATCGCCTTCGACCTCGGTTACGCCCAGACCGGCAAGGACGAAGACTGGCGCTGGACCGAACAGTGGATTCCGCACGATGCGTGGTATCTGTTCGCCATCAGCCTTCCCCATGATTGACGTCACATGACGAGACGAACCATGAAGAAAACATCCTGCGTACTGGCCCTCGCCCTTTGTGGTCTCTCCGCCTTCGCCCACGGCGCCACACCGGTGAACCTGATCCCGATGCCGGCGCAGCTGAGCGTGAGTGGTCAAGGATTCACCGTGACGCCGCAGACGGCCATCGTGGTCGACAGCGGCGATGCGGATGCGCGCCGCACGGCCGAGTATCTTGCCTCGCTCACGGCTCACACGCGCCATCTGCAACTCGCCGTGAAAGCGGGTGCACCCGGCGAGGGTGCCATCGTGCTCAAGCGCGATCCGCAGGCGCCGGTCGCCAACGCCGAAGGCTATACGCTGGATGTGACGCCCCAAGGCATCCGCATCACGGCGCGCGACGAAGCCGGCCTGTTCTACGGCGCCATCACCGCATGGCAGCTGATGACGCCATCGCCGGGTACCGGCGATGTGCGCGTGGAACCCGCGCATATCCGCGACGAACCACGCTTCGCGTGGCGCGGCATGATGCTGGACTCCGCGCGCCATTTCTGGACACCGGCCGAAGTGCGCACCGTCATCGATCAGATGGCGCAGCACAAACTCAACACGCTACATTGGCATCTCACGGATGACCAGGGTTGGCGCATCGAGATCAAGCGCTACCCCGAACTCACCCGCATAGGCGCCTGGCGCACGCCGCCCACGCTCGGCAAGCAGGCACCGCCGGCTCCTTACGGCGGCTTCTACACGCAGGACGACATCAAGGCCATCGTGGCCTATGCCGCCGAGCGGCATATCACCGTCGTGCCGGAACTCGATATGCCTGGTCACGCGCAGGCCGCGGTCGCTTCGTATCCGGAGCTTGGCGTCACCGGCACGCGACCGCCGGTGTCGGTGGACTGGGGTGTGAATCCTTACCTCTACAACGTCGACGATCACACGCTGCAGTTCCTGCAGAACGTGCTCGACGAAGTGATGGCCTTGTTCCCGTCCACCTATATCCATGTGGGCGGCGATGAAGCGGTCAAGGATCAATGGAAGGCGTCTGCCACCGTGCAGGCGCGCATGAAGACGCTGGGCATCAAGACCGAAGACGCGATGCAGAGCTGGTTCATCGATCAGATGGGCAAGTACCTCGCGGCCCACAATCGTCGCCTGATCGGCTGGGATGAAATCCTCGAAGGCGGCGTGCCGGCGAGTGCCACGGTGATGTCGTGGCGTGGCACGCAGGGCGCCATCGATGCGGCCAAGCTTGGCCACGATGTGGTGCTGTCGCCGGCGCCGCAGCTGTATCTCGACCAGATGCAGAGCGATCTGCCGGACGAGACCACCGGCCGCCTGCCGTCGATGTCGCTGCAGAGCTATTACGACTTCGAGGCAGTGCCCAAGGCGCTGAGCGCGGCGCAGGCGAAACACGTGCTAGGCATGCAGGCCAATCTGTGGACCGAGCATATGCCGACCATGCGGCATGTTCAGCACAACGTGTTCCCGCGCATCGCCGCCTTGTCCGAAGCGGCGTGGACGCCGGCGAAGGAACACGACTGGCACGGTTTCCTCGAGCGCATGCCGTCCCAGTTGGCGCGCTATCGCATGCAGGACATCGCATACGCCGACAGCGCATTCGCGGCGTCGATCGACACGGATCGCAATGCCGCCATCAGCAGCGGCCAGGCCAGCGTGAAGTTATCGAACCAGGCCAAGGTCGGCAGCCTGCACTACACCACCGATGGCCGCGAGCCGGATGCGTCCTCGCCGCTGTATGTGCGTCCCTTCACGGTGAAGCTGCCCACCACGATCAAGGCCGTGGCACTGGCCGCTGACGGCACGCCGCTGGCTGCCGCGCGTACGCGTGTGCTCGATCTGCCATCGCTGCGCACGCGCACCACGGGTGAGCTGGAGAACTGTCCGGGCAGCGATTTCCGCCTGCGCGTACAGCCCACGCCGGATGCCACCAGCATGGCGCCGACGTATCTGATCAACGTGTTCGACAACTGCCGCATGTATCGCGCGGCCAGGCTCGACGGTATCGCCGCCATCCGCGTGGACACCGCGAGCCTGCCGCGCAACTACGCGCTGGCGCACGAGGCCAAGCTGGTCAAGGCATATCCGTCGGCCACGCCGCAGGGCGAGCTGGTGGTGCATATGGACAGCTGCAAGGGCAAGCAGCTTGCCTCGCTCCCGTTGCCTACCGATCAGCCGGCCACGTTCACCCTGAAGGGCGCCTTGGCGAAACAGGCCGGCACGCATGACTTGTGTCTGGTGTTCACCTCGCCGATCACGGGGCCGATCTACGGTGTGGGCGCGGTGACGCTGGTGCCGGCAGATAAACCAGCACCATGAGTGATGCGCTTCGCCGCCTGCCTTCAGTTGATGCGTTGCGCGGATGTACGGTCGCACTGATGTTGCTGGTCAATGATCCCGGCGATTGGGATCACGTGTACGGGCCGCTGGAACACGCCCAGTGGCATGGTTGCACGCCGACCGACCTGGTGTTTCCGTTCTTCCTGTTCGTGGTGGGCGTCTCCATTGCGCTCGCCATCGGTCCGCGGGTGGAGCAGGGCGCCGACCAAGGGCTGCTGATGCGCGCAGCGCTGAAGCGCGGCCTGCGCATCCTGTTGCTCGGCGTGGCCATCAACCTGTTGGCATGGGCGATCATGCCGCAGGCGCACCTGCGCTTCCCTGGCGTCTTGCAACGCATCGGCGTGTGCTTCGCGGGGGCGGCTGCGTTCGCCATCTACGTCAAGCCGCGTCTGCAATGGATCACCATCGCCGCGCTGCTGCTGGGCTATTGGGTATTGCTGCTGGCGGGAGGTTCGCTGGAGCCGTTCGCCAATATCGTCAGCCGCATCGACTTCGCCATCTTCGGCCACACCGTCTATCAGATCGATCCGGTCAGCGGTCGCGGCCATGACCCGGAAGGACTGTTGGGCTGCCTGCCTTCGCTTGCCACCAGTCTGCTCGGCCTGCGTGCCGGACACTGGTTGCGCGACAAAAACATCAAGGCGCTGGCGCTGTCCGGTATCGCGTACTTGCTGCTGGGCTTCGCATGGTCGCTGCTGTTTCCGCTCAACAAGAATCTGTGGACTTCGTCGTTCGTGCTGTGGACCGCAGGTTGGGCCACGCTCGCGCTGGTGCTGTTCCATGTGCTGATTGACCAGCGCGGTTGGCCGGCCATCGGGCGACGCTTTGGCGTGAATGCCGTGACGGCCTACGGCGGTTCCGAGCTGATGCAGATCCTGCTGCTCGGCCTGGGCATTCTCGATCCCCTCTATCGTCGCGTGTTCGCCAGCTGGATCACGCCGATTGCCGGACCGTACGTGGCGTCGGTGACCTTTGCCATCGCGTTCGTGGCGCTGTGGTGGCTGATCGTCTATGCCATGGATCGGAAGAAGATCTACCTCAAGCTTTGAATACTGTGGGAGCGCACCTTGTGCGCGACAGGCGCCTCGTCGTTCCCGCTCCGTCAGGTTGTCGCGCACAGGGTGCGCTCCCACAAAAAACTCGCGGGTTACCGCGACGTCTCAGCGCGGTGAGCCGGCGCCGGCGCGCTCGCCGTCTTCGGGCAGGTCGTTTGGCAGCGCCACGCGCACGCGGTTGCCGCCCTCCTTCTTCACCTGATACATCGCCGCGTCGGCCGCGCGGGTGAGGTCGCGCGAGGTGTGCCCATGCCGCGGATAAGTCGCCACACCCACGCTGGTCGATGCGTGCAGCGTGCGATCCGCCAGCTGGAATGGCTGGTTGATCGCGGCCCGCAGTTTCTCCGCCACCTGGATGCTGTCGGCCACCGATTGCAGTCGGCACAGCAGCACCACGAATTCGTCGCCACCCATGCGACCCACCACATCGCCTTCGCGCAGATGGCCACGGATGCGCTGCGCCACTTCGCACAGCAGCAGGTCGCCGGTGTGGTGGCCGTAGCGGTCGTTCACCTGCTTGAACTTGTCCAGGTCGATATAGAGCAGGGCGAGATTGCCGCCGAAGCGCGACACGTTCTCCAGCGCCGCCTCGAATTGCTGGTGGAAGAGGTCGCGATTGGCCAGGTCGGTCAGCGGATCGTGTCGCGCGATGTGATGCAGCCGCTGCTCTGCCTGCTTGCGTTCGATTGCCGCCGCGACCTGGGTGGAAACGAATTGCAGCAGCTCCTTGTCGGTTTCCGTATAGCGCGTCGCGTCCGAATAACTCTGCACAACAAGTGCACCCACTGCGGCGCCCTGCGAGCACAGCGGCACGCCCAGCCAGTGCAAGGCGTCAGTGCCGATCACCGGCAGCGATGGGTCGGTCGGCGTGCCAGGCGTGACCAGCAAGGCCTGTCCGGTACGGATCAGTTGCGCGGTCAACGTGCCCGAATCGATGCTTTGGGCGGGCGGCGCCTCGTCGCGTTCGTCGACGAAATACGGAAAACTCAGTTCGGCGTGCAAGGGGTCGTACAGCGCCACGAAGAAATTGTTCGCGGGCAGCAGTGCACCGACGATGCGGTGAATCTCTTCATACAGCGCCGGCAGGTTGTCTGCGGTGTGCGCAGCTTCGGAAATCGCGTGCAGCGCGGCCGTCATCGATTCGGCGCGCTTGAGCGCGGTGATGTCGCGCGCCACCGCAATGCGCACCTGGTCGGCCTCGGACCAGCGCGCCGACCACATGATGTGCACGACCGTGCCGTCCTTGCGGATATAGCGGTTCTGGAAGTGCGACTGCGGCTGGCCGGACATGATGGCGGCGGCCACCTCGATGGTGGCCTGGCGGTCGTCCGGGTGCACCAGCTCGATCATGCGCTTGCCGAGCACTTCCTCCGGCTTGTAACCGAAGATGCGCTCGTAGGACGCACTGACGAAGACGTAGCGCCCCTCCATGTCCACGACACAGATGGCATCCCACAGGAGATCCATGATCTTGTTGAGGAAGTCGGGTTCCATGGGACGCGTTCGGCAGGCTAGGGCTGGCTCGGAGCTGGCGGTATGCCACTCTCAGGCAAGATGCGTGCCGCTACGGTGATCATGGCGCCAACGTCCTCCTCCCAGCGCGCCGGTGCCGGACGCTAGTCGTCCAGCAGCGCCCGGCCAGCATTCCACATCGTGCGGGTCAGTGGTCGGTTCTCGTGCGGGGTCTGCAGCACGACGAGCGTGGTGGTGCTGATGCTGGCGTGGATCTTCAGCAGCCGGTCCAGCACGGTTTCCAGGTGCTGGATGGACATGGCCACCACACGCAGCAGGGCCGAGTCCTCGCCCGCCAGGCGGCGGCAATCGAGCACTTCGGGGATGTCCGCCACCAGCACGCCCACCCGGGCGCAGATGCCGCCATCGCAGCGCAGACGGATCATGGCGTCGATCTCATAACCGAGCTTGCGGGGATTGAGCACGGCGCGGTAACCGGAAATCACGCCGGCTTCCTCCAGCCGCTTCACCCGCTCGGCCACGGCCGGTGGTGAGAGTTTCACCTTGCGTCCGAGCTCGGCGTAACCCAGGCGGGCGTCCTGCTGGAGGGCCTCCAGCAGCAACCAATCCGTGGCGTCCCAGATCGGTTTCGATTCAAAGGTGACTGCGTTCATAGACATTTCGTTCGTTGGCGAAACATCACCATCCTACGCTGATTCATCATTCAAGCGCAGCACGGCAAAACTTACGATGCGCAGTATTCCCCACCCGGATCAAGTCCATGCAAACCCCGGAACGCCTCGATGGGCGCGCGCTGGTTTTTATCGGCATCGCGCTGCTTACCTGGTCGTCGGCCTATGCCGCGATCGCCTATGCGCTGGCTTCGTTCACCCCGGGCGAGGTGGCGCTGGCGCGCCTGGCCATCGGTGCGCTGTGTTTCGCCGCCCTGCTGGTGGTGAAAAAAGTGCCGATGCCTGACAGGCGCGACTGGCCGCAACTGACGCTGCTCGGCGTGATCGGCCTCACCGTGTACCACTTGTGCCTCAATACGGCCGAAACCCGCGTGGCCAGCGGCACCGCCGCCATCTTGATCTCACTTGTGCCCGCGACAACGGCGGCCTTGTCGGCGATCTGGCTGCGCGAACGCCTGTCGCCACGCACGCTGACCGGACTGGGCATCGCGCTGGTGGGCGTGGTGGTGGTCGTGCTGACCAGCGGCAAGGACGTGAAGATCGAACCCATGTCGGCCCTGGTGCTGGTCAGCGTGGTGGCGTGCTCGATCTTCTTCGTGTGGCAAAAGCCGCTATTCGCGCGCAACACCATGCTTGGCGTCACGGGTTTCACCTTCTTCGTCGGTGCTCTCGCCTCGCTGCCGTTTGGCCTGCATCTGCCGCAGGCACTGATGCATGCCCCGGCATCGCATATCGGTGCGCTGTTGTGGCTGGGCATTGCGCCCACCTTCATCGGCTATATCGCGTGGAACGCCGCCCTGCAGCGCGCGCCTGCCTCGCAGGTGAGCAGCTTCATCTATTTCTCGCCGCCGATCGCTGTGTTGATCGGTTGGGTCTGGCTGGGCGAGCGCCCGACGCTGCTGACCCTGGTGGGCGGCGTGATCACGGTGGGTGGCGTGGTGCTCGCCAATGCCCGCCGCCGCGCGCCGGTAAGCGCGCCGGTGGTGGCCGCGCCGGCCAAGCAGCACTGAGGTGGCGCCGCTCCGCTTGGCCGATGTCGCCGCCCAGCTGCCCCAGGCCTGGTCCTCAAGCGTGCTCGCCAGCTTCGGCAACGCGCGCCTGAAGCTGCTGCGCATGGACGAGCGGTCTTACCCGGAAGAAAGCCACGACTACGACGAAGCCCTGCTGGTGCTCGACGGCGTGATGGTGCTGCGCATCCACGGCGAGGTGCTGCGGGTGGAAGCGGGCGAACTGTATGTGGTTCCGGCGGGCATGCCGCACAGTGTGGAGGGCGGCAGTCGCGGTACGCTGCTGATCATCGACACCTGATCAGCGCTGCCGGAGCCGCCGTGACCACGCTCTATATCGCCAACAAGAATTACTCGTCGTGGTCGCTGCGTCCCTGGGTCTTGATGACCCAGCTGGGCATCCCGTTCGAAGAACAGCTGCACGTGTTCGGCGAAGGCTCCAACTGGGATGTGTTTCGCCAGTTTTCACCGAACGGGCGCGTGCCCTGCCTGCACGACGGCGACACCGTCGTGTGGGATTCGCTGGCCATCATTGAGTATCTCGCCGAGCGTCACGCCGGCGTCTGGCCATCCCGACCCGATGCGCGCACCTGGGCTCGTTGTGCCTCGGCAGAAATGCACGCGGGCTTCAGCACGCTGCGCAATGCCTGCGGCATGAGTTGCGGCGTTCGCGTGCGGCTGCATGCGGTCGATGCTGCGCTGAAGGCGGACATCGCGCGCATCAATGAATTGTGGAACGAGGGCCTGGCGCGCTTCGGCGGTCCTTTCCTCGCAGGCGATGCTTTCACGGCTGTCGATGCGTTCTTCGCGCCGGTGGTGTTTCGCATTCAAAGCTACGACATTCCGACGGACGGCGCAGCGACCGCGTATGTCCATCGCATGCTCGCGCTGCCAGCGATGCGCCAGTGGTACACCGCCGCACTGGCCGAGCCGTGGCGCGATCACGCGCACGAGGCGGAAACGCGTCTGTACGGCGATGTGGTCGACGACTTTCGAACGGGCTGATCAGGCCACTTCGGCGGCGGCGTGCCGTTGTCGGCGCGCCTGCCATCGACCGGCGGCCACGAGCAGCAAGGCGACCACGATGAAGGCCGCCAGCACGCCGATCGCATCGATCAGCACCTGCGCATAACCCAGCGCGCGCACGTCGAGGAACGGATAGGGATACCAACCGTTCACCGCGCCACGCAGCAGCACGTAGAAGAAATACCCGGCGGGATAGCTCTGCCACACCAGCACCTGCGACCAACGCAGTCCGCCCTTGGGCACCGCCAGCCACCAGTAGCCGACATACAGCAGCGGCATGGCGTCATGCACGATCACATCCGCCCCCAGCAACCAGCCCGACGGGCTCCACAACTGACGCAGCATCAGGTTGTAGATGGCGCTGACGATCACGATGCTCATCGCCGCCGCCGTCTGCACGCCGGGCCGCGACAGGAACACGCCGAGCCGACTGCGTGGGCCGGTAGCTGCCGCGGTCAATACGCTGGTGGCCAGCAGGTTGGAGAGAATCGTGTAGAAGCCGAGAAACAGCCACACGCCTTCCAGCGCCGTACCGCCGTTGCCCTGGGTCAGGCGGATCGAGAACCACAGCTGTAGCGCCAGGCCGAACCAGCCGAGCAGGGCGGCGAACAGGGCGAGCGGGCGATAGGGCTGCAGCACGGTGTCAATCTCAGGGCGACGCAGCGGCCGTGGCACTAGGCGAAGCCGTTGGTTTTCAGCTGTGAGAACTGCTGGGTTTCCGGGTCATAAAGCACACCCCAGAAATGATTCCCGCCGTCACAGACGATGATGGGCTCGGGCTCTGCCTCTGCCTGAAAAGGAGTGCCAGTGCTTTTGCTCGCAATGTGAGCAACCTTGGCCGGTTTCTCTTTCGGTACTGCGGCGTTGACGTAAATAAAGCGATGGCCGTCGACGATCACACCAAGATATTGCCGAAAGGAAGCCGTCCGATCGCCGATGGATGGGGATATGCCCTGTTGCGTCGCGAGTGTGGCCAATTGGGGAAGCTGGGATTCCAATTCGAGCAACTGGGCAGTCGTAGGCGTCCAGGCTCCAGTGGCATGCGGGGTGTCACGCGAGCACTGCTTCATGGTCGCGTTGAGCGCAGAGACCGGAAGCAACTCGAATCGCTGCTCCTCGGTTGCCCATAGCCTGGGCATGACCAACAGCAGTGGGAGCGCGGCGGCCAGGAGCACCTTGGTGCGAGCCGCCGCAAACATCAGAACTTGTAACCGCGATGAATGGCGACGATGCCGTTGCTGAGGTTGCGCACGTCCACGCGGCCGAAGCCGGCGCGCTCCATCATGCCCTTCAGCGTCTGCTGGTCCGGATGCTTGCGGATCGATTCGGCCAGGTACTGGTAGCTGTCCGCGTCGCCGGCAAACAGCTGGCCGAGCTTGGGCAGCACCTTGAAGGAGTGGAAGTCGTAAAGCTTGCTGAAGAGCTCGCTCTGCACGCGCGAGAATTCCAGCACCAGCGCACGACCACCAGGCTTGAGCACGCGGCAGATATCCGCCAGCGCCTTGTCCTTGTCGGTGACGTTGCGCAGGCCGAAGGCCATGGTCACCGCATCGAAGCTGTTGTCCGGAAACGGCAGGGCTTCGGCGTTGAGCTGGGTCCAGCGCAGGCCCGACACCAGGCCGCGATCGGTCATGCGATCGCGACCCACGCCCAGCATGGCCGCATTGATGTCGCCCACGATGATCTCGCCGTCGGCGCCCACCACCGGCTTGAGCAGGGCGGCGATGTCGCCGGTACCGCCGGCCAGGTCGAGCACGCGATCGCCGCGGCGCACGCCGCTGATGGCGACGAAGTGGCGCTTCCACAGGCGATGGATGCCGAACGACATCAGGTCGTTCATCAGGTCATAGCTGCTCGCGACCGAAGTGAACACCTGGCCGACTAGCTTCTGCTTGTCGGCGACAGGGACGTCGCGGAAACCGAAATGGGTGGTGTTGGGGGACTGGTCGTTCATGGGGTAATGGTAGCGGATTGGGGTTGGGCTTCGTCGTGTGGGACGTCTGCTTTGCTCCCTCTCCCCGCCGGGGAGAGGGCTGGGGTGAGGGGCGGGTGCTCGCGGGAACGTGTCTATTCGTCGTCCCGGCGAAAGTCGGAAGCGCACCTGTGCGCGACCAGCCTACGGAGCGGTAGACCCCAGCGCTGCGGTCGCGCACAAGGTGCGCTCCTACAAGTGTGCGCCCGGGCCCGTGGGTGACGGCCTGCTCTTTGTGGGAGCGCACCCTGTGCGCGACGAACCTACGGAGCGATACACCGCGGCGTGGCCGTCGCGCACAGGGTGCGCTCCCACAGACAAGCGGGCAGGACGGTGGCTGAAGGGCTGAGGCCGATGCGCAGCAAGAGAATGCGGCCCTCACCACACCCAAGTGCACACCACACAAAAGAAAAACGCCGCCCAGCGGCGGCGTTTTCCCAACATCCAAATTCTTGCGACTACCGACAGCGAAGCGCTTACTTCGCCTGATCCACAATCCAATGCACCGCCGCCTTCACCTGCTCATCGGTCAGCGCCGGATTGCCGCCCTTGGCCGGCATCATGTTGCCATCCGGGCCCTTGTAGCCGTCGATGGCATGCTTGACCAGGGTGTCGATGCCCTCGGCCACGCGCGGACCCCAGTTGGCCTTGTCGCCCAGTTTGGGCGCACCGGCGACGCCGGCGGTGTGGCAGGCGTGGCAGAGGTTGTCGTAGATGGTCTTGCCGTCGGTGCTGCCGCCGTAGGCCACTTGCGAGGCGGCAGCCTTGGCGGCGGCTTCCTGCGCGGCCTGCATGGCGGCGCGGCCGGTGTCGCCGGCGTAAACCGCACCGGCCGGCGCGATGCGGGCCTGGGTTTGTGCGGTGGTCTGGGGATTTATTTCCTTCGGCTCGTGGTCGTAGATCCACCAGGCGCCGCCGATCAGCAACAGGGTCAATACACTCAGGCCCGCGATCAGCATGGAAAAGCTGCGCATGAAGCTCTGGTCGGACTTCGTCATGGAACCGCTCACGCAATGACTCCAATTCAATGGACAGATCAATGGACAGCCGAAGAGGCCGGATTAGCTATGGTTCAGGCAACAATTAGCCGAGTATAGACGAAGGCCGCGGCAAGTTTCAGTCGGGTCGGGCGGACAACGTGTCGCGCCCGAATAAGCCCTGATTTCATGCAAGTTTCGTCATTTGGACGCGATACGCTTGGAAAACCCTGCCATCGGTCATGGGGCACCCCTGTCAACTGGCATTGTCTATTTTCGTTGATCTGACCCTATCCTTTCACTCGACACATAGGTCAGGCGCGCGGAGCGCACCGGTGGGGTCGGGTGGCCTGTCTTTCATTCTGGGAGTTTTTTCATGTCGCGTTTTTGGAAGATCGCGCTGATCGTTGTGGCCGTGATCGTGGTGGGAGCCGTGGGCTTCCGTCTGCTGCATAAGCCCGCTGCCGAGGAAGGCGCACAGGGTCAGCACCGCGGTCAGCACAAGGGACAGGGACAGGCCGACGGCGATGCCTCGGACAAGGACAAGGATAAGGACGCCGCACCGGTGCCGGTGACGGTGGAGCCGGTGCTCAAGCAGGATGTGCCGGTCTACCTGACCGCGCTGGGCACGGTTCAGGCGCTCAACACCGTCACCATCAATCCGCAGATCAGCGGCCAGATGCTGAGCATCAACTTCAAGGAAGGCCAGGAAGTGAAGAAGGGCGACCTGCTGGCGCAGATCGACCCGCGTCCGTTCCAGGCCGCCTACGACCAGTCCACTGCCAAGCAGCAGCAGGACGAGGCGCAGCTTTCCACCGCGCAGAGCACGCTCAAGCGCAACGACGCGCTGGTGGCCCAGGGCTATGTGGCGCAGCTGGACATGGACACCTTCCGCAACAACGTGGCCAATCTCGCCGCGATGGTGTCGGCCGACAAGGCCGCCGTGCGCGCCGCCAAGGTCAACCTCGACTACACCCACATCGTCTCGCCGATTGACGGCGTGGCCGGCATCCGCAACGTGGATCCGGGCAATGTGGTCACCACCACCACCGCGGTGGTGACGCTCACCCAGATCCATCCGATCTATGTGATGTTCACCCTGCCGGAGCAGAACCTGGAGATGGTGCGCGCTGCCGCCGCCTCGGGCGATCCGCTGGAAGTGCTGGCGCTGGACCGCTCCGACGCGCACACCATTGCGGACGATGGCACGCTCAACGTGGTCGACAACCAGATCGACACCACCACCGGCACGATCAAGCTGCGCTCGGTGTTCCAGAACGCCAAGAGCGAGCTGTGGCCGGGCCAGTTCGTCAATACGCGCCTGAAGGTGCGCACCGTGAAGGGCGGCCTGGTGATCCCGGCGCAGGCGGTGCAGCGCGGTCCGGATGGCGACTACGTGTACCTGGTGCAGCAGGACCAGACGGTCAAGATGAACCCGGTCAAGGTGGCCGGTGAAGTGGGCGACAGCCACGTGATGATCGGTTCGGGCCTGGCGCTCAACGATCTGGTGGTGACCGAAGGCCAGTTCCGCCTCAAGCCGGGCAGCAAGGTCAAGGCGCTCAAGCCGGGTGAAGTGCCGGCAGCGCCGACCGCGGCCGAGATGGACAAGGCCAAGAAGAACGCCAAGCAGGGCGGCCGCCGCGGCGGCTGATTTGAGAGGGGCGAGGGGTGGGTGGCGAGGGCGCGACAACCGGGCCCATCGCCACTCATGAAGGCTGGCGAGCAGTTCGGGTTTGCGCCCTCGCTACTCGCTGCTAACCCCTTCAGCAACGACACGGGGCGCCGCAGGACAGGCACCCGCCACACACATCGACGGCTAACCCCATGGGCTTCTCCACACTCTTCATTCGCCGACCGATCGCCACCTCGCTGTTGATGGTGGCGGTGCTGTTGCTCGGCATCCTCGGCTACCGCGAGCTGCCGGTGTCGGCGCTGCCCGAGATCGACGCGCCCAGCCTGGTCGTGACCACGCAATATCCGGGCGCCAGCGCATCGACCATGGCGTCCCTGGTCACCACGCCGCTGGAACGCAATTTCGGCCAGATTTCCGGCCTCGCCATGATGACCTCCGACTCGTCGGCGGGTCTGTCCACCATCGTGCTGCAGTTTGCGATGGACCGCGATATCGATATCGCGGCGCAGGACGTGCAGGCGGCCATCAACCAGGCGCGCGGCACGCTGCCGAGCACGCTGCCGTATCCGCCGGTGTACAACCGCGTGAATCCGGCCGACGCGCCGATCATCACGCTCAAGCTCACCTCCGACAGCCTGCCGCTGCGCGAAGTGAACAACTACGCCGACTCCATCCTCGCGCAGAAGCTCTCGCAGGTGCAGGGCGTGGGCCTGGTGTCGATTGCGGGCAACGTGCGCCCGGCCGTGCGCGTGCAGGTCAATCCGTCGCAGCTGGCCAACCTCGGCCTCACCATGGAGGACGTGCGCAGCTCGCTCACCGAGGCCAACGTGAACGCGCCCAAGGGCACGCTCAACGGCGCCACGCAGTCCTACAGCATCGGCACCAACGACCAGCTGGCCGATGCGGCCGAATACAAAGACACCATCATCGCGTACAAGAACAACGCGCCGGTGCGACTGTCGGACGTGGCCAACGTGATCGACGGCGTGGAGAACGACCAGCTCGCCGCCTGGGCCAATGGCAAGCCCGCCGTGCTGCTCGACATCCGTCGCCAGCCGGGCGCGAACATCGTGCAGACGGTGGAGCAGATCCGCAACATCCTGCCGCAGCTGCGCGCCGTGTTGCCGGCGGACGTCCATCTGGATGTGTTCGCCGACCGCACCATCACCATCCGCGCCTCGGTCGAAGACGTGCAGTTCACCCTGATCCTCACCATCTTCCTGGTGGTGGCGGTGATCTTCGTGTTCCTGCGTCGCCTGTGGGCCACCATCATTCCGTCGGTGGCGGTGCCGTTGTCGCTGATGGGTACGTTCGGCGTGATGGCCTTCACCGGCATGTCGCTGGACAACCTCTCGCTGATGGCGCTCACCGTAGCCACCGGCTTCGTGGTGGACGATGCGATCGTGATGATCGAGAACATCGTGCGCTACATCGAGCAGGGCAAGGACGGCAAGGAAGCGGCCGAGATCGGTGCGAAGGAAATCGGCTTCACCGTGCTGTCGTTGACGGTGTCGCTGATCGCGGTATTCCTGCCGCTGCTGCTGATGCCGGGCGTCACCGGTCGCCTGTTCCACGAATTCGCCTGGGTGCTCACCATCGCGGTGGCCATCTCGATGCTGGTGTCGTTGACGCTGACGCCGATGATGTGCGCCTACCTGCTCAAGCCCGACGCGCTGCCCGAGGGCGACGACGCGCACGAGCGCCACGCCGCCGCCGGCAAGAAAACCTGGTGGACGCGAACGGTCAACGTGTACGAGAGCTCGCTGGACTGGGTGCTCGGCCACCAGCGCTTCACCCTGTTGGTTGCAGCGGCGGCAGTCGTGCTCACCGTGTTCCTCTACGTCGTGATTCCGAAGGGCTTGTTGCCCGAGCAGGACACGGGCCTGGTCACCGGCGTGGTGCAGGCCGACCAGAATGTGGCGTTCCCGCAGATGGAAGTGCGCACCAAGGCCGTCGCCGATGCATTGCGTCGCGACAAGGCCGTGACAGGCGTGGCTGCCTTCATCGGCGCCGGTTCGATCAACCCGACGCTCAACCAGGGCCAGCTCAGCATCGTGCTGAAGGATCGCGGCGACCGCGACGGCCTGGACGAGGTGCTGGCGCGACTGCAGAAGGAAGCGGCCGGCATTCCGGGCGTGGAGCTGTACCTCAAGCCCGTGCAGGACGTGACGCTGGATAGCCGCGTATCGGCCACCGAGTACCAGTACTCGATGTCCGACGTGAACGCGACCGAGCTCTCCGGCTACGCCAACCAGATGACGCAGGCGCTGCGCGAACTGCCCGAGCTGGCCGACGTCGACAACAACCTCGCCGACCAGGGTACCTCGCTCAAGCTCACCATCGATCGCGAAAAGGCCAGCCGCCTGGGCGTGCCGGTGCAGACCATCGACGACACGCTGTACGACTCGTTCGGCCAGCGCCAGATCTCCACCATCTTCACCCAGCTCAACCAGTACCGCGTGGTGCTCGAAGTGGCGCCGCAGTTCCGCACCAGCACCGCGCTGCTCAACCAGCTCACGGTCAAGAGCAATGGCAGCGGCGCGCTGACCGGCAGCAATGCCACCGCGTTCGGCCAGGTGGCCTCGAGCAACTCGTCCACCAGCACGGGTCTGGGCGTGGCCAATACCGGCGTGATCATCGGTGGCGGCGGCACCATTCCGCTGGCTTCGCTGGCCACGGCTCAAGTGACCACGGCGCCGCTGGTGGTGAGCCATCAGCAGCAGTTGCCGGCGGTGACGGTGTCGTTCAACCTCGCGCCGGGTTATTCGCTGTCCGAGGCGGTGGATGCGATTCGTGGGGTCGAGCAGAAGCTCAACTTCCCGCCGCAGGTGCGTGGCCAGTTCATCGGCAAGGCGGCGGAGTTCTCCACCTCGCTCACCAATGAAGTGCTGTTGCTGGTTGCCTCCATCGTGGTGATCTACATCGTGCTGGGCGTGCTGTACGAGAGCTACATCCACCCGCTGACCATCATCTCGACCCTGCCGCCGGCCGGCGTGGGTGCGTTGCTGGCGCTCATCCTGTGCGATATGAGCCTGTCGGTGGACGGCATCGTGGGTATCGTGCTGCTGATCGGTATCGTGAAGAAGAACGCGATCATGATGATCGACTTCGCGATCGAGGCGCAGCGCGACGGCATGAATCCGCGCGAGGCGATCCGTCGCGCGTGTCTGCTGCGCTTCCGCCCGATCATGATGACCACGGCAGCGGCCATGCTCGGTGCATTGCCGCTGGCGCTGGGCAATGGCATCGGCGCGGAACTGCGCCGTCCGCTGGGCGTGTCCATCGTCGGCGGCCTGCTCTTGTCGCAGTTGGTGACGCTGTACACCACGCCGGTGATCTATCTCTACATGGAACGCTTCGCCGACTGGCTGAAGGAGCGTCGCGAACAGCGCGCGCTGGCGCGTGCGCAGACGCGAGGCGCCATGTAATGGCAACCACGCCGATCCGGCACCTGCCGGGTCGGCGGCAAAACCACGAAAGGGGCGCGGCCGGGATGGCGCGCCCCTTTTCGTTGTGCAATTTCCCCAGGTCCGGAGTGACGACATGAGCAAACTGAGAAAGCCGCAGGTCTGCGTGCTGGGCAGCGCCGAACCGGGCTCGCAGGCCTATGAGCTGGCCGGTCAGGCAGGCGAGCTGTTGGCGAGATCAGGTATCACCGTGGTCAGCGGTTGCGGCAGTCCCGCCACGCGGCACGCGGCGCAGCGAGCCATCGACTCGGGCGGACTGGTCCTGAGCATCATTCCGGCCGATGCGATGCCAGAGGACGACTGGCCCGCCAGCGTAGTCATTCCCTGCGGCATGGGCGACGCGCGCAACCTGTTGATGGCGTTGGCGGGAGACGCCTGCCTGGTGATCGGCGGACGCGCCGGCACGATCTCCGAAGTGTGCCTGGCCTGGCTGCATCATCGTCCGCTGCTGCCGTTGACCGGTTGCGGCGGCTGGTCAGACGGGCTGCTGCAGAACCCGCCCGACGAGCGCGGCAATTCGCCCATCCTGCCGTGGGATTCCATGGCCGCGCTCAAAGCGCAGCTGCAATCCCTGAGACTCCTGCATTTAGACGTCTAATACCGATTGACTTCCAGCCACCTGCGCCGGAATGACGGCGAGGAGATATTCCGTCGATCCACGCTCAAACGGCTTCAACCAAACCGACCGTCATGCGTTCTTGCGTTAATGTGCGGTATATACGTACCTTCGTGCGCGCGCCTCCTCAGTGGTGTGCGGCTTCTTTGAATTCCTTCGCGCCCCGCGCGTCGTACCTGGTTTCCTGACGGCATGAACATTTCCGGTCCTTTCATTCGCCGCCCGATCGGTACCTCGTTGCTGGCCATGGGCGTCTTCGCCGTAGGCCTGATCTGCTACGCGCTGCTTGGCGTGGCCGCGTTGCCGAATATGCAGTTCCCGGTGATCTTCGTGCAGGCCAGCCAGGCCGGCGCCAGCGCCAGCACCATGGCCTCCACCGTGGCTGCGCCGCTTGAGCGCCACCTCGGCCAGGTGCCGGGCATCGACACCATGCGCTCGTCCAGCTCGCTGGGCAGCACGCAGGTGTTCCTGATGTTCGAGGCGGGTCGCAATCTCGACTCGGCAGCGCGCGACGTGCAGGCGGCGATCAATGCCGCGCAGTCGGACCTGCCCAGCGGACTCAATGCGCCGCCGAGCTACCAGAAGGCCAACCCCAACGACGATCCGATCATCGCCTTCGCACTGACCTCGGAAACGCAGTCGGCGCGCGAGCTCTACGACATCGCCGATTCGCTGCTCGCGCAGCGCATTCGCCAGCTCGAAGGCGTGTCGGAAGTGGACATCCTCGGCGCTGCGACACCGGCCATCCGCGTCGACGTCAACCTGCGCCAGCTCAACGCGCTGGGCCTCTCGCCGGACCAGCTGCGCAATGCGCTCACCGCGGCCAACGTGACCTCGCCGCAGGGCTTCCTGTCCGACGGCAAGACCACCATGGCGGTGACCGCCAACGATTCGCTGCACAACGCGGCCGACTTCGCCAGCCTGGTGATCGCCTCCAACAACGGCACGCCGGTGCGCTTGTCCGACGTGGCGAAGGTGTACGACGGCCTGCAGGACGCGTATCAGGCGGCGTGGTTCCAGGGCAAGCCGGCGATCCTGATGTACGTGTATCGCCAGTCCACCGCCAACATCATCGGCACGGTGGATCGCGTCAAAGATGCGGTGCCGCTGCTGCGCGATTACCTGCAGCCCGGCACCACGCTGACGCCGTACTTCGACGGCACACCCACCATCCGCGCCTCGCTGCATGAAGTGCAGGCCACTCTGCTGATCAGCCTGTTGATGGTGATGCTGACCATGGCGCTGTTCCTGCGCCGGCTGGCGCCCACCCTGATCGCCACGGCGGCGGTGCCGTTGTCGCTCGCTGGTGCGGCGATGGTGATGTATGTGCTGGGCTTCACCCTCAACAACCTCACCTTGCTGGCGCTGGTGATTGCGATCGGCTTCGTGGTGGACGATGCGATCGTGGTGATCGAGAACATCGTGCGCCACATCGACCAGGGCATGACGCGGATGGAGGCGGCGCTGGCGGGCGCCAAGGAGATTGGCTTCACCATCGTCTCCATCACCGCGTCGCTGGTAGCGGTGTTCCTGCCGCTGTTGTTCATGAGCGGCATCACCGGCCTGTTCTTCAAGGAATTCACCATCACGCTGGTAGCGGCGATCATCGTTTCGGCGTTGGTCTCGCTCACGCTCACCACCTCGCTGTGCGGCCAGTTCCTCAGCGGCCACGAGCAGGACAAGCCGACCACGAAGGTGGGCGTGGCCTTGGAGAAATTCCAGGCCGGCATGCTCGGCGTGTACTCGCGCTGCCTGAAGTTCTCGATCAAGCACGCGCTGGCGTTCTCGCTGACCCCGCTGGTGCTGATCGCCATCACCATCCTGTTGTTCGGCCAGGTGAAGACCGGCCTGTTCCCGCCGCAGGACACTGGCCTTATCCGTGGCCGCGCCACCTCCGGCGCCACCGTGTCGTTCCAGGATGCGGTGGCCCGCCAGCAGCGCCTGATCGACATGCTCAAGAAGGACCACGACGTGGCGCGCGTGGGCTCGCGTCTGGGCACGAGCCGCCAGGGTTCCTCGGGCACCTTCGACATCGAATTGAAGACGCATGCGCAAGGCCGCAAGGACGATACGTTTGCCGTGCTGGCGCGCCTGAGCGCCAAGGCGGCGCGCTACCCGGATCTCAATGTACGACTGCGTCCCATCCAGGATCTGCCGAGTTTCGGCGGTGGCGGCGGCACCAGCCAGGGCGCGCAGTATCAGGTGTCGCTGCAGGGCGACAATCCCGAAGAGCTCACCTTGTGGCTACCCAAACTCGTCGCCGAGCTGAAAAAGAATCCCAAGCTCAAGGACGTGGGCAGTGATGTCGACGACGCCGGCCTGCAGCAGAACATCGTGATCGATCGCGACAAGGCCGCGCGTCTTGGCGTGGGCATCGGGACCATCGATGGCGCGCTGTACAACGCGTTCGGCCAGCGCCAGATCAGCACGATTTATTCCGACCTCAACCAGTACAAGGTGGTCGTCAACGCGTTGCCGAATCAGACGGCCACGCCGGCGGCCATCGATGCAGTCTACGTGGCCAGCACCAACGGCAAGATGGTGCCGCTCACGGCGTTCGCGCAACAGGTGCCAGGCCTCGCGCCGACCCAGATCTCGCACGAAAACCAGTACACCGTGATGAGCATGAGCTTCAATCTCGCGCCCGGCGTGAGCATGGGCGAGGCCTTGGAGATCATCCAGCAGACTGGCTCGCAGATGCGCCTGCCGGGTGACATCCGCATCAATATCGGTGGCGATTTCCGCCGCTTCCAGCAATCGCAGAGCGGCATGCTATGGCTGCTGCTGGGCGCGGTGGTCACCGTCTACATCGTGCTGGGCATGCTGTATGAGAGCCTGATCCATCCGGTGACCATCCTCTCCACGCTGCCCGCGGCAGGTGTCGGCGCGTTGCTGGCGCTGTGGTACACGGATACCGAGCTGTCGGTGATCGCGCAGATTGCGCTGGTCTTGTTGATCGGCATCGTCAAGAAGAACGCGATCATGATGATCGACTTTGCCCTCGTGTCGCGGCGCGAACATGGCCTGAGTCCGGCAGAGGCGGCCTATGAAGCGAGCATGGTGCGCTTCCGCCCGATCATGATGACGACGATGGTGGCGATTCTTGCCGCTGTGCCGATCGCGATCGGCCTGGGCGAGGGTTCGGACCTGCGTCGCCCGCTGGGTATCGCCTTGATCGGCGGCCTGCTGATTTCGCAAAGCCTGACCCTGCTCAGCACGCCGGCGCTGTATGTGATTTTCTCCTGCCTGGCCGATCGCTACTCCGCGTGGCGTGCACGGCGTCGTGCGCCCAAGCGTCATCCGGCCGTCGAGGGCGTCTGATCAAACGCATTCCTGTGGGAGCGCACCCTGTGCGCGACTGCGGCGGCGCAGAATCCGCGCTCCGTCGCCGGTCGCCCACAGGGTGGCCTCCCACAAAAAAACCTCGCCGCACCATACGTTTGCGCATGGCTACACCCCCACGCTTTCGCCCCTTCCGCGAAATCGTGACAATGAGGGGCTTTCGTCCGCCCGTTTCGACCCCATGTCGAACGCTTCGGGCGACGTGTGCGTCCGCGCACGGCGCTGCCTTCGGGCGCGCAACCCCCAATTTGAATACGCCGTAGCCAGCGAGGTCATAGCAGACAATGTCGAACACGCCCAAGATCATCTACACGCTCACCGACGAAGCGCCGTACCTCGCCACGCATTCGCTGCTGCCGATCATCAAGGCCTTCACCGCTACCGCCGGCATCCAGGTGGAGACGCGTGACATCTCGCTGGCCGGCCGCATCATTGCCCAGTTCCCGGACATCCTCCCGGACAACCAGAAGATCGCCGACGATCTGACCGAGCTGGGCAAGCTGGCGACCACGCCGGAAGCCAACATCATCAAACTGCCCAACATCAGCGCCTCGATGCCGCAGCTCAAGGCCGCGATCAAGGAGCTGCAGTCCCAGGGCTACGCGCTGCCGGACTATCCGGAAGATCCCAAGGACGTCAGTGAGTGGAACGTCAAGGCGCGCTACGACAAGGTGAAGGGCAGCGCCGTGAACCCCGTGCTGCGCGAAGGCAACTCCGATCGCCGTGCACCGCTCTCGGTGAAGAACTATGCGCGCAAGCATCCGCACAAGATGGGCGCGTGGAGCAAGGATTCGAAGACGCACGTGTCGCATATGGACGGCGGCGACTTCTACGGCAGCGAGAAATCGACGGTCGTTGAAAAAGCCACCAGCGTGAAGATCGAGTGGTTCGGCAAGGACGGCTCGAACACGGTGCTGAAGGAAAAGACCGCGCTGAAGGACGGCGAGATCATCGACGTCGCCGTGATGAGCAAGAAGGCGCTGACCGCTTTCATCGACGCGCAGATCGAAGACGCGAAGAAACAGGGCGTGCTGTTCTCGCTGCATCTCAAGGCGACCATGATGAAGGTCTCCGACCCCATCATGTTCGGCTTCGCCGTCAACGAGTTCTACAAGGACGTGCTGACCAAGCACGCCGATGCGCTCAAGAGCGTGGGCTTCGAGCCGAACAACGGCATCGGCGACCTGTACGCGCGACTCGGCCAGTTGCCTCAGCCGAAGCAGGATGAAATCCTCGCCGACATCAAGGCCGAATACGCCAACCGCCCGGCGCTGGCCATGGTCAATTCGGACAAGGGCATCACCAACCTGCACGTGCCGAGCGACGTGATCATCGACGCTTCGATGCCGGCGATGATTCGCGACTCCGGCAAGATGTGGAACACCGAAGGCAAGCTGCAGGACACCAAGGCGGTAATTCCCGATCGCAGCTACGCCGGTGTCTACGCCGTCGTCATCGACGACTGCAAGGCGAACGGTGCGTTCGATCCGGCCACCATGGGCAGCGTGCCCAACGTAGGCCTGATGGCGCAGGCCGCCGAAGAATACGGTTCGCACGACAAGACCTTCAAGATCGCCGGCGACGGCGTGGTCAAGGTGATCGACGAAGCCGGCAAGGTGCTGCTGGAGCAGCCGGTGGAAGCGGGCGACATCTGGCGCATGTGCCAGACCAAGGACGCGCCGATCCAGGACTGGGTGAAGCTCGCCGTCTCGCGTGCGCGCCTGTCCAACACGCCGGCCGTGTTCTGGCTCGATGCGAACCGCGCACATGACACGCAGGTGATCAAGAAGGTCGAGCGCTATCTGAAGGATCACGATTTGTCGGGTCTGGACATCCGCGTGCTGTCGCCGGTCGACGCCACCAAGTTCTCGCTCGAGCGCATCCGCAAGGGTCAGGACACCATCTCGGTGACCGGCAACGTGTTGCGCGACTACCTCACGGATCTCTTCCCGATCATGGAGCTGGGCACCAGCGCGAAGATGCTCTCCGTGGTGCCGCTGATGGCTGGCGGCGGCCTGTTCGAAACCGGTGCCGGCGGTTCGGCGCCCAAGCACGTGCAGCAGTTCGTGGAAGAGGATTACCTGCGCTGGGATTCGCTGGGCGAATTCCTCGCCATCGCCGCGTCGCTGGAACATCTGGCCAACCGTTACGACAACGCCGACGCCCGCGTGCTGGCCAAGACGCTGGACGAAGCGAACGGCAAGATCCTCGACAACAACAAGTCGCCGGCCCGCAAGGTCGGTGAACTGGACAACCGCGGCAGCCACTTCTACCTGGCCATGTACTGGGCACAGGCACTCGCCGCGCAGAACGACGACGCCAAGCTCAAGGCGAAGTTCGAGCCGATCGCCAAGGCGCTGACCGAGAACGAAGCAAAGATCATCGGCGAGCTCAACGGCGCACAGGGCAAGCCCGTCGACATCAAGGGCTACTACCACGCGAACGTCGAGCTGATCACCAAGGCCATGCGCCCGAGCAAGACCTTCAACGACGCACTGGCGCCGTTGCAGGGCTGAGCCAACTGTCGACCAAGCAAGTGAAATAGAAGGGCGCCGATGGCGCCCTTCTGCTTTTGGTGCAGTACGTTGGCGACAGTTGGCACGAAATAATCAGATTGACCGGCGCCAGAGCGAAGAGCACGTTGTTGCGGTGAGCCAATTTCCGCTCGACCCCGGAGAAATCGGGAGGGTTCGTACGGCTTTCCTGGCGCCTTTCGGGCAGGCCTCGTTGTTGAATTCTGGGATCTTTGAAGAGGCCGGGCACACCGTGTCGCGGCTGTGGGCCAGATGGAAATCGACCATCCATTTGGGGACCGCATCACCCTGGCCGGTCAAAATGATCCGGATGCGCGCTCGCTGGAGAACAACAGTCATGCTGACACCATCAATCATTCGAAGTGACGCACACAGCATTCGCAGGGCCTGGCGTCTCTTGCCGTGGCTGGCGTTGTGTCCATCGCTCGCGCTCAGCGCAACGCCCCATGGCGCAGCCAACCTCTGGTTGTTCGAGCAGCCGGAGCAAGCGGCGCCGCTGTATCGCGCACGCATCGCCGGCAGCGCGACGTTTCAGCACTACACGGCCAACGCGACGCTGGCATTCGCCTGTCGTACGGATGGCGGACGCGTATCGATGGAACTGGTGATCGACCCCAAGGCATTGGGCTTTGATACGGACCCATTTGAGGGGCCTGACGCGACGGCGCACGGTCCCCTCGTCGTGACGGGTATGCCGGCGACATCCGTCAAGCTGAAGGTTGGCGGCTGGTATGGCGATGGCGGTGCGTTCAATGTCGGTACGCCGTTCGTGTTTGGCGCGTCCACGGGCGACATTGATGCGGTGGCGAAACAGGGGCTCGCAGGCGGTGGAAGCGTGACGCTCGCCATACCGGCTGCCAAGGGCGGCGAGACGCTTAAGGCGACATTTCGCTGGCCGGACGACAGCGGCGTGTTGAAACGCGTCGTCGCGCCTTGCCTGGGCGCGCCAGCATCTCGCGGGCCATGATGAACGCCGCGTTGATGCGAAACCAAACGGCAGCTGGATAAAGATCCATCGGCTGTCGCCGTTCTCCGCGAGCCAGCGTTCTAGAATGGCGCGCAGGCAGCGGCGTCGGCTCGCCGAACGCACCTCCACAAGGAACCCGGCTGCTGCACGCGTGTCTCAAAGCAGCCCTTCAAGGAATTCGAAACGATGACACCCACCCGCCTGGCTCGTTCGTTATCCATGCTCCTGCTGACGGGGCCGCTCGCCATGGCGGGCACGGCGGTTGCACAGCAGGCACCTGCGCCGGCAAGCAGCGCGGCGGGCCAGGTGCAGAATCTCGAAGCGGTGACCGTCAGCGGCATCCAGCCCGGCCCCGGCCTGTGGAAGGTGAGCAAGGGCGATCACGTGATGTGGGTGCTCGGCACGTTGTCGCCGCTGCCCGACAAAATCCAATGGAAGACCGACGAAGTCGAGCAAACCATCGCCGAGTCGCAGGAGGTGTTGGGGCCGCCGTCGGTATCGCTCAAGCCCAAGACCAATTTCTTCGGCAAGCTCTTCCTGCTGCCGTCGCTGGTGGGCGCACGCAAGAACCCGGATGGCCAAACGTTGCAGCAAATGGTGCCGGCGCCAGACTATGCGCGCTGGCTGACGCTGAAGAAGCAATACATCGGCAACGACAGCGGCATCGAGAACTGGCGCCCGATCTTTGCCGCGGTCGAGTTGTACGACAAGGCGATCAAGCACTACGGACTCACCTCCTCCGGCGGCGTGAAGGATTCGGTCCGCAATATCGCCAAGAAGCACAACGTCAACTTCGTCACGGCGCGCTACACAGTGATGATCGAGGAACCGCGCAACGCGGTGAAGACGTTCAAGACATCGCCCATGGACGACCGCGAATGCTTCGGCCGCACGCTCGATACCGTGGAGCGCGATATGGGCCGAATCACCGAGCGCGCGAATGCCTGGTCTACGGGCGATATCGACACGCTGCGCAAGCTGCCGATGAACGACCAGCGCGAAGCATGCATCTCGGCCGTGACCGAGGCGGGCTTCGCCAAGCAGCTGGGTTTCAACGATGTGAAGCAGAAGGCCGATGCCTTGTGGATAGGCGCGGCGGAACAAGCACTTTCCACCCATACGCAGACCTTCGCCATGCTTCCGATGGAAGAAGTGCTGTCGCCGAAAGGTCTGATCGCCCGCCTCAAGGCCCAGGGCTACCAAGTCGAAGCGCCCGACGGCAGCGACGCGGAAGGCGTGGCGTCCCCCTCCCCATCGCCTTGAACCTGGCGCTCCCGCCTCCCCCGTGGGAGCGCACCCTGTGCGCGACAGCCTTTCGCGAAAACCTCAACCGCTCGCCTGATCCAACGCCGCAATCTCATCCTTGCTCAACTGCAAGCTCACGCCACCCAGCAATTCCTTCAGCTGCGGCACCGTGGTCGCACTCGCGATCGGTGCCGTTACGCTTGGCCGCGCAATCAACCACGCCAGGGCCACCTGTGCAGGCGTCGCGCTGTGCGCCATGGCCACCTTGTCGAGCGCCTCGAGCACACGCAGCCCGTGTGGGTTGAGGAATTTCTGCACGGCGCCGCTTCGGGCTGCGCTCTTGGCGAGATCCGCCGCGCTGCGGTATTTGCCGCTCAAGAAGCCGCTGGCCAGCGCGTAGTAGTTGATGACGCCGATGTTTTCCGCGACCACCAGTGGTTCCAGTTCCTTCTCGTAACCGCCACGGCTGACCAGGTTGTACTCCGGCTGCAGCGTTTCGTATCGCGGCAAGCCGTGTTCGGCGGAGACTTTCAAGGCCTCGGCAAAGCGGTCTGCCACATAGTTCGACGCGCCGATCACGCGCACCTTGCCCTGTTCGATCAGCTTGCCGAAGGTCTCGAGCGTTTCATGCAAGGGCACCGTGGCGTCGTCTTCATGCGCCTGGTAGAGATCGATGTAGTCGGTCTGCAGGCGCTTGAGCGAACCTTCGACCGCCTGGTTGATGTTCATCGGCGACAAGCCGGGATGCTCCGCCCACTTCGCCACCTTGGTGGCGATCACCACCTTGTCGCGCTTGCCGCTGCGCTTGAGCCACTTGCCGATGATGGTTTCCGATTCGCCGCCGTAATTGCCGGGAACCCATGCCGAATAGACGTCCGCGGTGTCGATCAGGTTGAAGCCCGCGTCGACGAACRCATCGAGCAGCTCGAACGAGCGTTGTTCATCCGCGCTCCAGCCGAAGACGTTGCCACCGAAAGCCAGCGGCGCGACGGAAAGGGAGGATCGACCCAGGGGACGCAGTTGCATGGATGTGCTCCGTGTTCGATGTGGGGAAGAAAATCTTGGGGCATACTCGGGTGCCAAGGCCCGCGAGTATACGCGCCGCCCGTGTGATGCCCAGGCGAGCACGATGGCCTAGCGACAGCGAAGGAGGACGGATGAATAGCAAGATGACCGCACTGCGGTGTGCAGTTTTGACCGGTTTGGTTGTGATGGGATTGTGCACGTCGGCCGGCGCGGCGCCGTCGCAAACCACGGCCCGGCCGTGGAACGACACCACGCTTTCGCCTGATGCGCGCGCCCAGCTGCTGCTCGCGCAACTCACCCAGGACGAAAAATTCCAGCTGATCCGCAGCTACTACGCCGGTCCGGATCGTCCCGCCACGGCGCCGTTCCCGAAGGGCGCGATTGCATCGGCCGGCTACGTTCCACCCATCGAACGGCTTGGCATCCCGGCACTGGAAGAAAGCGATGCGGGCCTGGGCGTGGCCAGCTCCGACCGCATGCGTCCCGGCGATCACGCCACGCCGCTGCCGGCAGGCCCGGTGACGGCAGCGAGCTGGGATCCGCAGGTCGCCTATCGCGGTGGCGCGATGATAGGCAGCGAGGCCCACAACAAGGGCTTCAATGTGCTGCTGGCCGGCGGCGTCAATCTGACGCGCGAGCCGCGCAATGGTCGCAATTTCGAGTACGCCGGCGAAGACCCGCTGCTGGCCGGCAGCATCGTCGCCGAAGCGATCAAGGGCATCCAGGGTCAGCACGTCATCTCCACCATCAAGCACTACGCCTTGAATGACCAGGAGACGGCGCGCAACACCATCAACGTGCAGCTTGGCGAGCAGGCCATGCGCGAATCGGATCTGCTCGCCTTCGAGATCGCCATCGAGCGCGGCAAGCCCGCATCGGTGATGTGCTCGTACAACAAGATCAATGGCGACTGGGCGTGCGAGAACGATTACCTGATGAACCAGGTGCTCAAGCGCGACTGGAAGTATCCCGGCTTCGTGATGTCCGACTGGGGCGGCGCACATAGCGCGGCCAAGGCGGTCAATGCGGGACTGGACCAGGAGTCCGCGGGCGAAGTGTTCGACAAGGAAGTGTATTTCGACGCACCGCTGCGCACGGCGCTGGCCAAGGGCGAAGTGAAGCAGTCGCGCATCGACGACATGGTGCAACGTATTTTGCGCAGCATGTTTGCCGTCGGCGTGTTCCAGTATCCGGCCGGCAAGGCGCCGATCGATGCGCAGGCAAACCTGAAAGTCGCGCGTGAAACGCTGGAATCGGGCGCGGTGTTGTTGCGCAACGAAAACAGCCTGCTGCCGCTCGATCTCACCAAGCTGCAATCGATCGCGGTGATCGGCGCGCACGCCGACAAGGGCGTGTTGGCCGGCGGCGGTTCGTCGCTGGTGACGGCCATGGGCGGCAATGCCGTGCCGGGTCTGCCGCCGACCACCTGGCCCGGCCCCGTGATGTATCACCCGTACGCCCCGTTGAAGGCGCTGCGCGATGCGGCACCCAAGGCCGATGTGCAGTTTGCGGAGGGCACCGACGTGGCCGCCGCGGCGGCGCTCGCGGCGAAGGCGCAGGTGGCGGTGGTGTTCGTGCAGAAGTGGCAGGCGGAGTCGGTCGATACGCCGGATCTGTCGCTGCCGGACAACCAGGATGCCCTGGTCGATGCAGTGGCCAAGGCCAATCCCCGCACCATCGTTGTGCTCGAAAACAGCGGTCCCGTGGCGATGCCGTGGCTCGATCAGGTTGGCGCCGTGCTGGAGACCTGGTATCCCGGCGGCGACGGCGGCAAGGCGATCGCCAATCTGCTGTCGGGCAAGGTCAATCCCTCGGGCCGCTTGCCGGTGAGCTGGCCGCGCGATCTCTCGCAGCTGCCGCGCAAGGAGATTCCCGGCGTCTCCGGCGGCACGCAGCCCGAGTCCGTCGACTACGCCATCGAAGGCGCCAATGTGGGTTATCGCTGGTACCAGTCGCGTGGCATCAAGCCGCTGTTCCCGTTCGGCTATGGCCTCTCCTACACCAGCTTCCAGCATGGCCCGTTGAAGGTTGATGCAAAGGGCGCCCAGCTCGAAGCGACGGTGGAGATCGCCAATACGGGCTCACGCGCCGGCGCCGAGGTAGCGCAGGTCTATGTACACGTACCCGGGGCCAAGTCGGCCCGCCTGGCCGGCTTCGCCAAGGCATTCCTCAAACCCGGCGAGCACCGCACCCTCACCATCTCGCTGGAACCGCGACTGTTGGCGGATTTCGATACCGCCAAGCACGCCTGGGTGATCCGTGGCGGGCAGTACAGCGTCGTCGAAGGCCGTTCCTCGGAAGACCTGGGTACGCCGGTCAACGTCCAACTGGCCGCGAGCAAGCTTTGACTGTTCTGACACCGGCCTCACGGGGCCGGTGTCACCAGCTCAGCCGCAGCCGTCGTGGGCAAGTTTCGAGGGCGCCACGCTCTTGCGGATGGCCGTCATCAGGTTGGGGGTAGGCTGGCGCTTGCCCTTGGAGCGCGGCTGGCTCGGCGGTGCGTCAGCCAGACGACGCGCCAACTCCAGGTTGGTGATATGGCCATGCATGAACAGCAAATTCGTATAAATCGAGCTCATGACACCCTCCCGTCCGTTTGAGTGAGTCCTCAAGGTAGAACCGCCGCGCGCGACCAAAAAGCGATATATTCGCAAACCAGCCTTGAAGGAAATTCAAGATGGGACGCGTATCGCTGGATCTCCTCCAACAGTTCGTCCAGGTCGCCCGGCTGGGCAATCTTTCGCGCGCCGCCGAGCAAGCCAACCTCACCGTGAGCGCGCTCAGCCATCAGGTGCGGCAGCTGGAGCAACGGCTGGAACGCAAGTTGTTCGAGCGCGGTCCGCGCGGCGTGCAGCTCACGGCAGAAGGCCGCCGCCTGATGGAATCGGTGAGCCATCATTTCGAAGGCATCGATCGCGCCATGGCCGGCTTCCGCTGCCGCCGCGACGATGTGCTTACGCTCAGCGCCATTCCCGGTGTCATGTCCAGCTGGCTGGTGCCACGCCTGGCGCGACTGGTGGCGGCGCATCCCGAGCTCCAGCTCAACCTGCAGTCCAGCGTGGAGCTGGTCAATTTCGAACGTGATCCGGTGGACGCCGCCGTACGCTATGGACGCGGGCCGTGGCCGGGCCTGATCACCGAGCGGCTATTCGGTGAATGGATTGCGCCCGTGGTGTCGCCCGCGCTGATCGAGCGCATGGGCGATCTCGATCCCAACGACCTCAGCCAATGGCCGCTGCTGGGCGATCCGGGCGATCGCTGGCGCGACTGGTTCGCCGACGGTGAAAGCGCGTTGCCGCGTCGCTACGTGGCCCACTTCGACAATACCGACGCGCTGCAGCGCGGCGCGATGGAAGGCATGGGCGTCGCCCTGGGGCGCATGGTGATGGCGCGTCCGCTGATCGAAGCCGGCCAGCTCACGGTGCTCGGCGATCGCTATCAGCAGATTCCCGAGGCGTATTTCCTTGTGTATCCCGAGCACGCGAAGGATCACGCGGGGCTGCGCACGTTCCGTGAGTGGTTGCTGTGCGAGGCGGGGAAGTATGCGGAGACGATGTCGTACGCGACTGGCAACAGCCCTGTGTAGGAGCGCACTTGTGCGCGACCGGCGCTATGTCGATGCCATCACGCGAGGTTGTCGCGCACAAGTGCGCTCCTACAAGGTAGCGGCATGCACCAAAGTCGACGTACCCGACAGTTTCACATCCCGCCCCAACCCTTCATCATTCGCATTCCCCACCACAGCCCTCAAGGATCCAAGCCATGAAATCGCGCGCCRCCGTCGCCTGGGAAGCAGGCAAGCCTCTGTCCATCGAGCAGATCGATGTGGCCGGACCCAAGGCCGGTGAAGTGCTGGTGCGCATCGTGGCGACCGGCGTGTGCCACACCGATGCGTTCACGCTGTCGGGCGCCGATCCGGAAGGCCAGTTCCCGGTGATCCTCGGCCACGAGGGCGGCGGCATCGTGGAAGAAGTGGGCGAGGGCGTCACCTCGCTCAAAGTGGGCGATCACGTGATTCCGCTGTACACGCCCGAATGCGGCGAGTGCAAGTTTTGTCTCAGCGGCAAGACCAACCTCTGCCAGAAGATCCGCGTCACCCAGGGTCGCGGTGTGATGCCGGACGGGTCGTCGCGCTTCTCGCTCAACGGCAAGCCGCTGCTGCATTACATGGGCACCAGCACCTTCAGCGAATACACCGTCCTGCCGGAAATCTCGCTGGCCAAGATCAACAAGGCCGCGCCGCTGGAGAAGGTCTGCCTGCTCGGCTGCGGCATCACCACCGGCATCGGTGCGGTGCTCAACACTGCCAAGGTGGAACCGGGCGCGAGCGTGGCGGTGTTTGGCCTTGGCGGCATCGGCCTGTCGGTCGTGCAGGGTGCGGTGATGGCCAAAGCCGGCCGCATCGTGGTGGTGGATACCAACCCGGACAAGTTCGAGATGGCGCGTGCGCTGGGCGCCACGGATTTCGTCAATCCGAAGGATTATGCGGACACCTCGATCCAGCAGGTCATCGTCGATCTCACCGAGGGCGGCGTGGACTATTCGTTCGAGTGCATCGGCAACGTCAACGTGATGCGCTCGGCGCTGGAGTGCTGCCACAAGGGTTGGGGCGAGTCGATCATCATCGGCGTGGCCGGTGCGGGCCAGGAGATCAGCACGCGTCCGTTCCAGCTGGTGACCGGCCGCGTATGGCGCGGTTCCGCATTCGGCGGTGTGAAGGGCCGTTCGCAGCTGCCCGGCTACGTCGACCGCTATATGGCCGGTGAGATCAAGATCGACGAGATGATCACCAAGGTGTTGCCGCTGGAGAGCATCAACGAGGCCTTCGATCTGATGCATGAGGGCAAGGTGATCCGATCGGTCATTCATTACTGAGCGGCAGCACCGGCGCCTCCCCGAGACCGCCCGAGGCCGCGAAAGACCGCCTCCAGCTTCCCGTGTTTAGCTAGTTTCACCCAGGGGTGGAAAACCTCCGCATTTCCACCCTTTGTATACATCGTGGCCGGCAAGCTCACGCGCGGTGCTGCGTGCGCCTTTCAGACGTTCAATAGGGGTTTTCAATGAATAGCCGTGTGTTTCTTGGGCTGGCCGTGGTGCTGCTGGCCGCTTGCAGTGGCAACTCCACACCCGCCAACGCGCAGGCGCAGGACCAGCCAGCCGGCGCCCTGGTGCCACCCACCAGCGCCACTGACTTCACGGCTTCCCAGCTGGATCAGGTGATTGCGGGCGACTGGCGTGCGCAGGACCACAAGGCGCGCGACGTCTATCGCCATCCCAAGGGCACGCTGCAGTTCTTCGGCATCCGACCGGATCTCACCGTCATCGAAATCACCCCGGGCGGCGGCTGGTATACCGAAATCCTCGCGCCGCTGTTGCGCAACAACGGCCACTACATCGCCGCCACCTCCAAGCCCGCCGCCGATGGCGAGGCTAGCCGCGATTTGAATTCCCTGAAGGCCAAGTTCGCTGCCGACCCCGCGCATTACGGCAAGGCGCAGCTGGTGGAATTCGACCCGATGGCGCCCTCGTTTGGCCCGGCCGGTTCGGCGGACATGGTGCTGACCTTCCGCAACGTGCATAACTGGGTGGAAGCCGATACGGCGCCGGCCATGTTCAAGGCCTTCTTTGCCGTGCTTCGTCCCGGCGGCGTGCTGGGCGTGGAAGATCACCGCGCCGCCGACAACGCCAGCCTGGATGCGGTGAAGAACAGCGGTTACCTGCCCACCAACGTCGTGATCAAGCTCGCCACCGACGCAGGCTTCCGCCTGCAGGAATCGAGCGAGATCAACGCCAACCCCAAGGACACCAAGGACTATCCCAAGGGTGTCTGGACGCTGCCGCCCACGCTGACCCTGGGTGAGCAGGATCGTGCGAAGTACCTGGCCATCGGCGAATCGGACCGCATGACGCTGCGCTTCGTGAAGCCGGACACAGCGACGGCTTCGTCACACTGAGAGAGCAGCGATCCGTCGTTCGGCGGGTCGCTGCGCGCGCTGCATGCTGATTGCGCTCAACAAACCCTATGGTGTGCTTTGCCAGTTCAGCGATGCGGATGGGCGTCCCACGCTGGCTGGCTTCGTCAAGCAAAAAGACGTCTATCCGGCCGGACGGCTCGATCACGACAGCGAAGGTCTGCTGCTGCTGACCGACGACGGCCGGCTGGCGCATACGCTGACCGACCCGCGGCACAAAGAACCCAAGACCTACCTGGTACAGGTCGACGGACAGATCACCGACGAAGCGATCGATGCGCTCCGTCGCGGCGTTGTGCTCAATGACGGCCCCACGCTGCCTGCGCCCGCGGAACATGCGAGCGAGCCCGAGTGGCTATGGCCGCGCGATCCACCCGTGCGCTTTCGCAAGCTGATACCCACCAGCTGGCTGCGCATCACGTTGCGTGAAGGACGCAACCGGCAGGTGCGGCGCATGACGGCGGCGGTGGGTTTTCCCACGCTGCGCCTGATTCGCGAACGTATCGGGCCGTATGCGCTGGATGGACTCGCACCGGGAAGCACGCGCGTGGTCGGTTGACGACTGCTACGCGTGCGCCAGATCAAGGCCCCGCCATGGCGGGGCCTTTGTGCATCAGTCGGTAGGCAATCCAAAAAAGGCGCGTGCGGCCGCCGTGCTGTTCGCGGCAGTCTGCTCAGGTGACTCGCCGCGATCCCGCGCAATCTCATCGCAGATATGCCGCAAAAACATCGGCTCATTGCGCCGATGCGACGGCTGCGGCCTGACCGTGCGCGGCAACAGATACGGCGCATCCGTTTCGATCAGCAGGCGGTTGGCGGGAATCTCCTTCACCAGCTCACGCAGATGCGTGCCGCGTCGCTCGTCGCAGATCCAGCCAGTGATGCCGATATGGCAATCGAGCGCGAGATAATCACGCAACGCCTCGCCGGTATCGGTAAAGCAGTGCACGACCACGGCCGGCACTTTGTCGCGATAACGGCGCAGCAGGGCGATGAAATCATGATGCGCATCGCGCTGGTGCAGGAATAGCGGCTTCTGCACGTCCACCGCAATCTGCAACTGCCGCTCGAACACGGCCAGCTGTACATCGCGCGGGGAATAGTTGCGGTTGTAGTCCAGCCCGGTTTCGCCCACGGCGCGCACTTCCGCATGCGCCGCCAGCTCGCGCAGCAGCGCATCGGTGGCGTCGCCGTAATCGATCGCGTGGTGCGGATGCACGCCCGCCGTGGCATAGAGCGTGCCAGGGTGCGCCCGGGCCAGGGCCAAGGCATGCGTGCTTCCGTCGCGCGAAGCGCCGGTCACCACCAGCTGGACGACACCATGTTGCTTTGCACGATCGAGCACGGCATCAAAGTCGTGCCGAAAGGATTCGTGGGTGAGATTGGCGCCAATATCGACGAGTTGCATGGCCTGGCCAAGGTCTGGGAATAGGGCATTTTCCCAGAGTTTCCGTGCTGTGAGAACGATCCTGGACGATATTGGGCATAGGAGCCGGCTGACTGGCGATCCCACCAGGCACCTGGTCGACCGCGATGCGTCAATGCGCATCCGTATCGGACAAATCCGACCACTCGCGACGCCAATGGTAGCGAGACGCGCGCGCCTAATTCGATTGTTCGCTTACTGGTCGCCCGTTGATAGTCGTTCGGTCTTCGCAAGTGGCTGGAGGTCTCGCCATGGGGATGGCGGGACTGACGTGAGCTTGGGTCGAGGCAACGCTCGCTGCCGAAAGGCGGCACCGACATCATCAGGGAGGTTCAATTCATGGAGTGCATCATCACAAGAAGCGCATTGGCTGCCGCCGTTACTCTAGCGCTGTCGTTCACCATCACGGTTCATGCTCAAAACACGGCGTCCGTCAACGACGTCTCGGCGCGGATCAACACCAGCTCGCTGGAAGACTCCGGTACCTACAACCGCTTTATCGTCCGCTATCGCGATGACGCGCCCACCGCGTCGGTCGTGGCAAGCCAGGCTGCCGCTGCGGCGATGACGCGCGCCGGCAGGATGCAGCTTTCACTGTCCGTCCATGCGCCGAAAGTGACGTACAAGCGGCCATTGGCCATAGGTGCGCATGTCATCGCCACCTCGCGCAAGTTGAACCCGAGCGAGGCAAGCGCCTTCATGCAAGCGATCGCCAGCGATCCGAGTGTCGCCTATGTCGAGCCGGATGTGCTGCAACACGCCATCGGCATCAAGGCGCTCGCCGCCTTTGTTCCCAGCGATCCCATGTTCGCCAAGTACCAGACGGACTACCTGCCGGGCGACGGTCTTCCGACATCGGGCGGCAGTAGCGTGCCGAACTGGGGCGGAGCCAACATTACCGGCGCTTGGAATCTGACAGACGGCACCGGCGTGACCATCGCGGTGTTGGATACAGGTATCGTCAAGCACGCCGATGTCGACACCTCGTCGGCGGACGACGGTTACGATTTCATCTCCGACGGATATGTTTCCGGCCGATCCAAGGACGGCCGCGCGGCAGGTGGCTGGGATCTCGGCGATTGGACCACCGGCGCGCCGTATTCGTCAGGCAACGATCCCTGCGTTCTTCCTGAGGATGGGGATGACAGTTCGTGGCACGGGACCCATGTCGCCAGCGCCACGGGCGCGGAAATCACCAACAACGGCGTCGGCTTGGCTGGCATCGCATACAAGGCCAAAGTGCTGCCGGTGCGAGTGCTCGGGCATTGCGGCGGTTACGTCAGCGATACCGCCGACGCCATCGTCTGGGCCTCAGGCGGGCATGTGGATGGTGTTCCTGACAACAAGCATCCGGCGCAGGTCATCAACATGAGTTTGGGTAGCGATGGCTCGTGCAGCGACGCCAGCTCGACGGCCAAGGCCATCGCCAAAGCAAGAGCCAATGGCACGAGCATCGTCGTTGCTGCTGGCAACAGTAGCAGCGAGGCCGTGGGGTATTCGCCGGCGAGTTGCCCCGGTGTCATCACGGTGGCCTCGATTGGCGTGGGTAGCGGATTGGCGTTCTACTCCAACTTCAACGGACCCGAGCAGAACATCGTCAAGCTTGCTGCTTTTGGCGGTGGCGTCTATGCCAAGGATGACTCGTCAGGCGTCAAACTCAATCCCGAGGGTTTTGCGTGGCAAGCCGTCAATAACGGAAAGACCAAGCCGGTGCCAAGCCCTGGTGGCGATGCGTATGGTGGGATGGCGGGAACATCGCAGGCGGCACCGCATGTGACTGGCGTCGTTGCCCTCATGCAATCGGCTCGTCTGGCTGCTGGCCTGCCGCTGCTCACGCCGGACGATGTCCTTGGCATCCTGCAGAAGACGGCACACAAACCGCATGCCGGTGTCACCAAGGGCAGGACATTCGGTGCGGGCGTTCTCGACTCGAAAGCCGCCGTATTCGTGGCTGTAGGCAAGGCCGTTCCGCCGCCGGACCCCAGGGTGCTGAAGAACGGTGTGCCGCTCACCGGGCAAGAGGGCGACAGCGACAGCGAGGCGACTTACAAGATCGACGTACCTGCCGGTGCGCGATCATTGTTGATTCGCACCGCGGGTGGTACCGGCGATGTCTCGCTCTATGTAAAGGCGGGAAGCATGCCGACAAACACCTCCTTCGATTATTCCTCGGTGCATGTCGGCAACGCGGAGTCGGTCATCATCAGGAGCGTGCCCAAAGCCACCACATATTTCGTGCGTGTAGTCGGCGTGGAGGCTTATAGCGGAGTGAGCGTGCAGGCTACCTACAAGCTCTGACGAAACCGTGGCAGCTGTGTGGCCAAGTGCCGCGCAGTTGCCATGCAATCGAACCCTCTCCCGTGCGGCGCCCTCGCGGGCTTTTTGCGTACACGGCTCTACGCATCACTACGTTGACGGACGGCATGTCATTGGCTCCGTCGCTGAAATGTGCGCCTCATTGCATCCAGCATTTCGCGGCACTGGTCGCCTACGGCGCGCACTTCAGGTTACGTGGCCAAAATCTGGAAGCAGGGCATTACTCCGGAGTTTCCTCGTCATGAGGACGCAGCAAGATGACGTCGAAAGCAGAATCGGGCCGGCCAGAAGCACACCAGAGGCCCGCTTCCCTGCGGTGCGGCAATGCGCGTCCGTATCGGATAAATCTGACTATGGGTGGCGACAAATGCAGCGAGCTGCGCGCGCCTAATTCGATTGTTCGTCTCCTGATCGCCCGTCGATAGTTGTTTGGTCTCCGCAAAAGAACGGATTGGTTGCCTTTCGCAGTGCCGGCAACCGTGAGCTTGAGTGGAGGCAAGGCCGGCTGCCGAAAGGCGGCATCGACATCATCAGGGAGGTTTCAATTCATGGAATGCACCACCATCCGAAGTGCTTTGGCTGCCGCCGTTGCCGTCGCACTTTCGTTCAGCGTGACGGTTCATGCTCAAAGCGCGGCATCCGTTAACGACGCTTCAGCACGGATCAATACCAGCTCGCTGGCAAACAACGGTACCTACAACCGTTTTATCGTCCGTTATCGCGATGACACGCCGACTGCGCCGGTAGCGGCAGGCCAGGCTGCCGCGGTAGCCATGGCTCGCGCTGCCAGGTCGCAGTCTTCGCTTTCCATCCACGCGCCCAAGGTGGCCTACAAGCGCACCGTGGCCATCGGCGCGCATGTCATCACCACATCGCGCAAATTGAACTCAAACGAAGCTGCCGCTTTCATGCAGGCGATCGCTGCCGATCCCACGGTTGCCTATGTGCAGCCCGACGTGCTGCGACATGCTATCGGCATCAAGGCGCCCGCGGCGTTCGTTCCCAACGACAAGCTGTTTGACAAATATCAGACGGATTATCTGCCCGGCGACGGTATGCCAACCGCGGCCGGGAATAGTGTGGCCAATTGGGGTGGCGCAAATATCACAGGCGCGTGGAATCTGGCCGACGGTACCGGTGTGACCATCGCGGTGTTGGATACCGGTATCGTCAAACACGCCGACGTCGACACTTCGTCGGCGGGCGACGGCTACGACTTCATCGTCGACGGTTTCATGTCCGGTCGCGGCACGGATGGCCGTGCGGCAGGTGGCTGGGATCTGGGTGACTGGACCAAGGGTGCGCCGTACGCATCGGGTGACGACGCCTGCCTTTCCCCCGGCGATGACGGGGATGACAGTTCCTGGCATGGCACCCACGTCGCCAGCGCTACCGGCGCGGAGATCACCAACAACGGCATCGGTCTGGCGGGCATTGCATACAAGGCCAAGGTGTTGCCGGTGCGTGTACTCGGCCATTGCGGTGGCTATGACAGCGACATCGCCGACGCCATCGTCTGGGCGTCGGGCGGACATGTGGACGGCGTGCCCGACAACAAGCATCCCGCTCAAGTCATCAACATGAGTTTGGGTGGCGGGGGTAGGTGTACTGCTGCCAGCATTTACGGGAAGGCCATCGCCAGGGCACGGGCGAACGGCACTGCGGTGGTGGTTGCCGCCGGAAACTCCGACGCTCCCGCGGAGGAATTTACGCCGGCCAGCTGCCCCGGTGTCATCAGCGTGGCGTCGATCGGTGTGGGTAGCCGCCTGGCGTTCTACTCCAACTACAACACTCCCACCAACAGCACCATCGCGCTCGCTGCTTTCGGCGGCGGTGTCTTTGCGAACGAGGATGCATCCGGCACCAAACTCAACCCCGAAGGCTTCGCCTGGCAAGCGCTCAACAGCGGAGACACCACGCCGGTGGCAAGTCCTGCCGGCGATATATACGGCGGAATGGCCGGTACGTCGCAGGCGACCCCGCATGTGGCCGGCACCGTGGCCTTGATGCAGTCCGCGCGCCTGGCCGCTGGATTGCCGCTGCTTTCGCCCGATGACGTGCTCAGCATTCTGAAAAAGACCGCGCACAAGCCGCACTTCGCCCCCGATCCACTCAAGACCTTCGGTGCGGGCATTCTTGATGCCAAGGCAGCCGTGTTTGCTGCCGTTGGCAAAGCGGCTCCGCCGCCGGAAACCAAGGTGCTTCAGAACGGTGTGGCGCTCACCGGCCAACAGGGCGATGGGGATAGCGAGGCCTTCTACAAGATCGACGTTCCCGCTGGCGCACGCGCGCTGGTGATGCGTACCGCAGGTGGCACCGGCGACGTCTCGCTCTACGTGAAGGCAGGAGCCTTGCCGGCGGCGACGTCATTCGATGCGTCCTCGGTGCACGTGGGCAACGCCGAATCGGTGATCGTCAGGAGCGTCCCGAAAGCGACCACTTACTACCTGCGCGTGGTTGGCGTGAAGGCCTATCGCGGAGTGAGCGTGCAGGCCAGCTACAAACCCTGACACAACGCAGGCAGCTGCGTCGCCAGGAGCTGCGCAGCCGTCACACCCCATCGAACGAACCATCTTGTGCGGCACTTGCGTGCGCGGTTTGCGCGCGCGGCTCTGCGCATCACTACATAGACGGACGACATGGAATTCGTCCCGCCGCTGGCACGTCATAGGGCGAGTTCCATGCCGCTCCCATCAGGAGCAGTTGAATGAACAAGATCTACAGCAAGGTCTGGAATCGGTCTCTCGGCAAGCTGATCGTTGTATCGGAGTTGGCAAAGCGAAACGGCACAACCGGTTCAAGGCAGGTATCGGGTGTGATCCCGTCGATAGGCGTCGCGTTGCTGCTGGCGACGATGTCCGCAACGGCCGGTGATGCCCCCCAAGAGAAGGTCGGGTACGAGACCATCCTAGCCAGCAGCAGTCCCACGCACGTTGCGAATATCGATATGCACGCTAGCGGCAACACGGACGTCGCCGGTCATCTCATCGATGCCAATGGCGCCACCGACGGCAGCGAAGATGCGGCCGCGACGGCCACGCACGCACTGGCCGTTGGTGCCATGGCCAAAGCAAACGCCATCAATAGCGTTGCCGCTGGCTATCAATCGGAGGCGGGCGGTGAAGAGAGCATGGCCGTCGGTACCAACAGCACGGCTGCTGGCGCTCGCAGTAGCGCGGTGGGTTCCCATAGCCTTGCCGATGGCAGCGAGAGCACCGCCTTGGGTGCGGGCAGTGTGGCCTACGACGACAACAGCATGGCCTTGGGTGCGAAGGCAGTGGCGCAGGGCAAGGGCGCGTCCGCCATCGGTAGCGGCGCAAGCACCAATGCGGACTTTGCCTCGGCGATGGGCTATGGCGCGTACGCCAATGGCGTCAGCAGCCTCGCGCTGGGTGTCAACACGGCGGCCAACGGGGCCCGTGCGATTGCCCAGGGTTTCCGTGCCATCGGTGACGGTGACGACAGCGTAGCGCTCGGCACCAACAGTCATTCGGTGGGCACTAACTCGATGGCACTCGGTGTGGGTACGAGCTCGTTAGGTGCGCAGAGTGTCGCGCTGGGCAAAGGCGCGCGGGCGGAATTGAACAACAGCATGGCGTTGGGTGTGGAGGCTTATGCGGGAGGTGCCAATTTGCTCGGTGCCCCCGAGGCCGGTGGTGCCGTTGCCATTGGCTATCAGGCCCAGGCCAACGGTGCCGGCAGTGTCGCCATTGGTCGCTACAGTTTTGCCAATGCCCCGGATTCGGGTACCGCCTACGGCGTGGCAATCGGTGACGCCAGCATCGCCGGTGGGGCCGGCAGCTTGGCTGTGGGTCACGGTGCGCTGGCTTCATCGGACCTGGACCAGGCCATGGGCACTGGCGCCCGGGCCGACGGTGGGGACGGCAAGCGCAATCTTGCCATTGGCAACAACGCTTCGGCCGGTACTCTCGACGGCGCCAGCAAGATAGGCGATGTGAGTGACGCGATGGCTGTGGGCGCTTCCTCCCAGGCATGGGCAAATCGCGCTCAAGCCATCGGCGTGAACGCGTCGGCAGTGGGCGAGGACAGTGTGGCTGTCGGCCCCAACAGCGTCTCTGCGGCCATTGAAAGCACCGCAGTCGGCGCCGGCAGCGCGGCTTTTGACAACAACAGCACCGCCATGGGCAGCAACGCCGTGGCTCAGGGCATCGGCTCGTCGGCGTTTGGCAGTGGCGCCGGCACCAATGCCACTTACGCCACGGCCATGGGCTACAACGCTTTTGCCAATGCAGCGAACAGCGTGGCGATCGGTGTAAACGCGGTGGCGAAGGCGGCAAACAGCGTTGCCCTGGGCGCCTATTCGGTGTCGGATCAGGCCAATACGGTATCCGTGGGCACGATGGGCGGCGAGCGTCGCATCACCAACGTGGCTGCAGGCATGGGCGCCACGGACGCCGTCAACATGTCGCAGCTAAACAGCGTTGTCGCCAGCGCCAATAACGCGTTGGCCGGCGCCGTGATGTACGGCGATGCAGGCAAGTCCACCGTGGCGCTCGGTGGCGCAAGCGGCACCGTCGTCACCAACCTGGCCAATGGCACGCTGGGCAACGGCAGTACCGACGCCGTCAACGGCGGCCAGCTATTCGCTACCAATCAAGCGGTGGACAAGCTCGGCACGCGCGTGGGCAAGGTGGAAGCCACCATCGCCAACGTCAGCAACCTGAGCACCGGCCAGGCCGGCATGTTTCAGGTCAGCGGAACCAACGCTGCCGCGCCCACGGCGAGCGGAAACAACGCCACCGCCGGCGGCGCATCGGCCCTCGCATCCGGTGCCAACAGCACGGCCATCGGCAGCAGCGCGCAAGCCAAGGCGACCAATGCCGTGGCGCTGGGCAGCAACTCAGTGGCCACGCGCGACAACTCGGTATCCGTGGGTTCGGTGGGTCATGAGCGGCAAGTCACCAATGTAGCAGCGGGCGTGCAAAAGACCGACGCGGCAAACCTTGGGCAGGTGCAGGAAGCCCTGGTCACCGCCAAGACCTATGCCGATGCCGGCGACCAGAACACGCTGAGATCGGCCAAGGCCTATACCGATACCAAGCTGACCGGATTCACCACCACCGGCGATTTCAACGCCTTCCGTGACCAGGTGAACCAGCAGTTCCACACTGTCAACACGCGATTGGATCGCGTCGGTGCGATGGGGAGCGCCATGGCCGGCATGGCGGGCGCGATCGCCGCCGCACCCAATACCGAGAATCGCGTCAGTGCAGCGGTGGGCGGCTATAGCGGACAGAGTGCACTCGCCGTGGGCTACTCGCATCGTCTACCGGGCAACGGTGCCGTGCTGCTCGGCGGCTCCATCGCGGGCGGCGGCGAATCCAGCGGCACCGTGGGCGTGAGCTTCGGTTGGTAGTGAGGGGCAGGCAGCCGGCGTTCGACTGACGCCGGCTGCCTGGCTGGGTGTCGTCGCGCCTCAGGGCGATGCCCGCGCGTGGAACCAAGGAGCCGCCATGTTGTGTCTTGTCACGACTTTGAAGGGACTTGCCATGGCTGCGCCCGTCTTGCTGGCGACGGCGATCGTCTGGCGAGAAACGACGGTGCGTACCGAGTTGGCGGGTTCGCTGGCCGAGGGCATGGTCCTGGCCGTCGCCTGCATGTTCTGGCGTCCCGTGATGAAAGAAACCGGGCGCTCCCCGCGATGGCGCAAGGGTCGACGCTAGCCAGGTCATCGCTGCCGTCGCCATCCACCACCCCGCGCTGCCGTTTTGCACCCGGCGTGGCGGTGAGTTCTTGCGAATCGGCGATCGAGCCGGTACCTCGCAGCCGTGCCCATTGGCGCTGCCCGTCCTTTGCATGAATCGCGGAACACTGGCCGCGCGGTGTGGTCCGAACCAGTGAGCCGAGGTGAGAAACCGTGCTCGCGCGCGTATAGGCGGGTGTGTTAACAATGCGCCTCCGGTGCCGTTGGGGGCGACGTCCGGGTTGGAACCAGTCTTGAAACGGGGTGATGCATGTCGGCAGTCGCTAAGCCGGCGGCCAACGCGGAGGGTGCGGCAACGGAAGGCCGCGAGGTAGCGGTCTGTTCGCTGCTGGTCTCCCGTGGGCGGCTGAAGGAGTCGGATCTCGTCCGTGCGCGCCGTCTTCACGAAGAGTCGCCCGATGGCACGCTCACGGGCTTGATGGCCCGGCTGGGCCTGGTCTCGGAGCGCGATCTGGCTGAGGCCTGGTCCGAATTGCTCGCGATTCCCTTGCTGGCGGCCCGCGACGCGCCTGATATGCCCCCGGCCGAGCTCGACGTGTCCGCACGCTTCCTCAAGCAGCAGCATGTCGTGCCTGTCCGGGTGGGCGAGGACGGGCTAGGCCTGGTCGTCTCCGACCCCGCTGATCCGTATCCGCTGCAGGCCATCCAGCTGGCGGCCGGTCGGCCGGTGGCGATGCGCATTGGCCTGCGCTCGGAGATCGACGACCTGATCGAGCGCTACTACGGCACCGGTCGCTCGGCGATGGGCACCATTGTGGAGAACCTCGACGGCAGTGCCGCCGTGGAAGACGACGTGGAGCATTTGCGCGATCTTGCCTCCGAGGCGCCGGTGATCCGCCTGGTCAATCTTATTCTTCAGCGCGCGGTCGAACAGCGCGCCTCGGACGTGCATATCGAGCCGTTCGAAAATCGCCTGAAGGTGCGTTATCGCATTGACGGTGTGCTGCATGAAGTGGAAGCGCCGCCATCGAGCTCCACTGCCGCGGTGATTTCGCGCGTGAAGATCATGGCCAAGCTCAATATCGCCGAACGCCGCCTGCCGCAGGATGGGCGCATCCAGTTGCGCGTGCAGGGCAAGGAGCTGGACCTGCGCGTGTCCACCGTGCCGACCAGTTTTGGCGAATCGGTGGTGATGCGTATTCTCGACCGCGAATCGGTGGTGTTCGATTTTGCGTCGCTGGGCTTTACCGACAACTTCCAGCAGCGTTTCGTCGATGTGCTGGAGCGGCCGCACGGCATCCTGCTGGTCACTGGTCCCACCGGTTCGGGCAAGACCACCACGCTGTACACGGCGCTGTCGCAGATCAACACGCCCGACGTGAAGATCATCACGGTCGAAGATCCGGTGGAATACCAGATCGAAGGCATCAACCAGATCCAGGTGAAGCCGCAGATCGGGCTGGATTTTGCTGGGGCTTTGCGCTCGATCGTGCGCCAGGATCCGGACGTGATCATGATCGGCGAAATGCGCGATCTGGAGACGTGTCGCATCGCGATCCAGTCGGCGCTCACCGGTCACTTGGTGCTCTCCACGCTGCACACCAACAGCGCCGCCGGTGGCATCACCCGTCTCTTGGACATGGGCGTGGAGGATTACCTCCTGGGTTCCACCGTCAACGGCATTCTGGCGCAGCGCCTGGTGCGCCGACTGGATCCGGAGACCGCCATCCCTTATGACGCGCTGCCCGAAGTCATTGAGCAGTTCGAGTTGCACAAGTACACCAACGAACGCCCGATTCGTTTGTGGAAACCCGGCACCAGCACGACCAATCCCACCGGCTATCGCGGCCGTCGCGCCATCATGGAGTTCCTGGTGATGACCGATCCGCTGCGCCGGCTGGTGATGCAGCGCGCCGATGCAGGCGAGATTGAACGCCTCGCGCGCAGCGAGGGCATGCGCACCATGTACGAGGATGGGATCGCCAAGGCGGTAGCGGGCGTTACCACGCTTGAGGAGGTGTTGCGTGTTACGCAGGAAGGCTGACGCGATTGCACTTGCTCCCTCTCCCCTGCGGGAAGAGGGCTGGGGTGAGGGGCGGGTGCTCGCGGAAACGCGGCTAAGTGTGACCACGCCTGTTGCTGCTCTATCGCGAGCACCCGCCCCTCACCTCAATCCTCTCCCCGACGGGGAGAGGAGGTTAGTCGCATGACCCAATTCCGCTACCGCGCCGTTAGCGCCGCCGGCGAAATGCTGCAAGGCCAGATGGAAGCGGCCAGCCTCGACGAGGTGGTGAGCCGTCTGCAGGACCAAGGCCACACGCCGCTCGATGCGCGCGCCGCCGACAGCGGCGCCGCCAGCGGCGGTATGGCCGGCTGGTTCAAGCGCGGCGCCTTCACCGGCGATCAGCTGGCGCAGTTCACCCACCAATTGGCCACTTTGCTCGGCGCCGGCCAACCGCTGGATCGCGCGCTCGGCATCCTGATGGATCTGCCCGAAGGCGCCAGCGCCAAGCAGCTGATCGAGCGCGTGCGCGACCGCGTGCGCGGCGGCACGCCGTTGTCGCAGGCACTGGATGATGAGCACAGCGTGTTCCCCAAGCTCTACATCAGCCTGGTGCGTGCCGGTGAAGCGGGCGGTTCGCTGGAAGACACCCTGCGTCGCCTCGCCGACTATCTGGAGCGCTCGCAGCAGCTGCGCGGCAGCATCATCAACGCGTTGATCTATCCGGCCTTCCTGATGGTCGGTGTGCTCGGCTCGCTGCTGTTGTTGCTCGCCTATGTGGTGCCGCAGTTCGTACCCATCTTCGACGACATGCAGGTGCCGATTCCGTTGATCACCCAGGTGGTGCTCGCGATCGGCAACACCTTGCAGAGCTGGTGGTGGGCGCTGCTGATCCTGTTGATTCTCGGCGTACTGATTGCCCGCTCGCGCTTGCGCGATCCGGCGGCGAAGCTGGCGTGGCACACGCGCCTGCTCACCATGAAGCTGGTCGGCCCGCTGCTGCTCAAAGTGGAGACGGCACGCATCGCCCGCACCCTCGGCACCTTGCTCAAGAACGGCGTGCCCCTGCTGACCTCGCTCGGCATTGCCCGCCAGGTCACCGGCAACAAGGCCTTGGATCTGGCACTGGCGCAGGCCTCCGAGCAGGTGAAGGAAGGCGCCGGCTTGTCGTTTGCGCTCGCCCAGGCGCAGCGCTTCCCGCGTCTTGCCTTGCAGATGGTGCAGGTGGGCGAAGAAGCCGGCCAGCTCGACACCATGCTGCTCAAGGTGGCCGACACCTTCGAGCTGGAAAGCCGCCGCGCCATCGACCGCCTGCTGGCGGCGCTGGTGCCCGCGCTCACCATCGTGATGACGGTGATGGTGGCCTTCATCATGGCGGCCATCCTGCTGCCGATGCTCGATCTGACCAGCCATATCCAGTAATCCCTTTCTAGAGCTGCTTTCGAACCACGATGAGGTACCCCATGCGACAAAGGACTTTCGGCCGTCATACGGCRGCGCGCGGTTTCACCCTGCTGGAAATGCTGGCGGTGATCGTGCTGATCGGCATCATCGGCGCGGTGGTGGTGACCCAGGTCGGCAAGAACGTCGACAAGGGCAAGTACGGCGCGGGCAAGGCCCAGCTCACCACGCTCAGCCAGAAGATCGAGAACTAYGCGCTCGACAACGGCGCCCCGCCGCAGCAGCTGCAGGACCTGATGGTGAAGCCSGCCAACGCGCGCAACTGGCAGGGGCCGTATGCGAAGGAGTCGGAGYTGCACGATCCGTGGGGCCATGAGTTTGGCTACAAGGCCCCCGGTGATCACGGTGCCTTCGACTTGATCTTCTACGGCCAGGACGGCAAGCCCGGCGGCGATGGCTACAGCGCTGACGTGGGCAACTGGCAGTAAGCATGCGAGGGATATCGCCACGCACGTCAACCCACTGCACTTCGGGTGCGGCGCGTGGCTTTACCCTGCTCGAAATGCTGGCCGTGATTCTGCTGATCGGCATCGCGGCGGCCGCCGTCGCGGTGTCGGTGACGCAGGGCCTGGCCAGTGCGCGCGTCAACGCCGCGAGCGGTGAACTCGCCGCTGCGCTGCGCGGTGTGCGCACGCAGGCCATCGTGCACGGCAACGAACACACCTTCGATGTCGATACACGCGATAACACCTATCGCGCAGACAACGGTCCCAGCGTGCGCCTTCCCTCGGGAATGCGCCTAGGGATCACCAGCGCGAAGGAAGACCAGGTCAACAGTTACACCGGCCGCATCCGCTTCTTCCCCGATGGCAGTTCCACCGGCGGCCACATCACGCTGCAGCGCGAGCGGCGCCAGTGGCGCGTGAATGTGTCGTGGCTCACCGGTGCCGTCAGCGTCGCTGACGTGAGTGCAAAGCGATGAAGCGGCACGCGCGCGGCTTCAGCCTGCTCGAAGTCGTGGCGGCGACCTTGCTGCTCGCGATTGCATTTACGGCCTTGCTGAAAGTGGCGGGCGGCTCCATCCAGCTCACCCGCAATGCGGACGACCACAGCCAGGCCGCGATGTGGGCGCGCTCAATGCTCGATACCGTGGACATCACCACGCCTCTGCAAGCGGGTAGCACCGAAGGTCGCTTCGACGCGAACTATCGCTGGCGCCTGGTGGTGACGCCGTGGAGTCAGGCGCCGGTTGGTCAGAACATGCCCGTACGCGTGCTGAAGCTCGACCTGGATGTGATCTGGGGACCATCGGTGCACCCGCGTTCGGCGCATTTCAGCACTTTGCGTGTGCTCGGTCCGGCGAGGACCTCATGAAGCATCACGCCGTCCATCGTGCACGCGGCTTCACCCTGCTGGAGGTGCTTGGCGCATTGGCGCTGTTCGCCATCCTGCTGCTGGGTGTCTATTCCGGTGTGCGCACGGCCACGCATACCGTGCGCTCCGGCGAGGCGTCGATCGAACGCATGGACGAAGTGCGCTCGGCACAGCAATTCCTCAGGCGTGAACTGGCGCAGGCGCGCGCCGTGCCGCTGGCGCACACCGACAAGGGCGATCCGCTTTACTTCAAGGGCGATGCGCGAGAGCTCAAATTTGTCGCGCCGCTGCCCGGTTATCTCGGCAAGCTGGGGCCGCAATTGCAGCAGCTGAAGCTGGTGGATAACCGCGACGGCACCTCGCGGCTGGAAGCGAGCTTTGCGGTCATGCCGCCCGATGGCAGCGCACCCAAGCCGGTGGGCGATCCTGAAGTGCTGGTGGATCACATCCGCGGCGGCAAATTCAGTTATCGCTCGGCCGATGCGCAGGATCGCGCCGGGCAGTGGAGCGACGAGTGGGATGACACGCGCGCCATGCCGCGCATCGTGCGCGTCGCCCTGCAGCTGGATGGCACGACTACGTGGCCTTTGCTCGATGCGCCGATCCGCGTCGACGTGACCGCAGTGCAGGGACAGGCCGTGGATCTGCTGCAGGGCCTGCAGCGCCGGAGCACGCAATGAACGCGGCCTTGCAGCGCCAGCGCGGTGTGGCCCTGCTGGTGGTGCTGTGGGCGTGCACGCTGCTGGCCATCCTGGTCGGCGGCTATGCGATGTTGGCGCGCACCGAAGGCCTGCAGGCGCGCTATCAGTTTGCGCAGACCCAGGCGCACTACGCGGCGGAAGCGGGGGTGATGCGCGCCATCTATGCCTTGCAGGATCCGCAGCAGGACCAGCGCTGGGTGCCGGATGGCCGCAACTATCCGTTTGCGTTCGATGGCGCCAAGGTGATCATCAGCATCATCAGCGAGACCGGCAAGGTCGATCTCAACGCCGCCACGCCGGATGTGCTGCAGAACTTCTTTCGTGCCGCCGGCATGTCCGACATGGACGCGCAATCACTGGCCCGCAATATCGTGGACTGGCGCAGCTTTTCCTATACACCCGCGGGCACGGTGCCCAATGCCGCCTATGCCAATGCCGGGCTGGACTACGGTCCCCGGCACGGGCCGTTTGGCACCGTCGAGGAGTTGCAGATGGTGCTGGGCATGACTCCCAAGACGTATCGCGCGGTGGCCTCGCAGGTCACGCTGTGGTCGGGCCGGCCCTCGCCCGATCCGCAGACCGCGCCGGCGCTGGCCCTGGCCGCCGTGCCCGGAATGACGCCGCAGCAGGCCCAGGCCATAGCCGCGTCCCGTGGCGCTGGTCCGCAACAGCCGGGCCTGGTCGCTATACAGGGAGTAACGGATAGTATTCGTGCGGAGGCCACGCTGGCTGACGGTACGCGCGCGATCCTGCGCGCCACGGTGCGATTACAGGGCATACGCCCGGGCGCATTGCCGTATACCGTGCTGCGTTGGCAGGAGGGAGAGGGCGAGTGAATACGACAACGCAGCCGCTGCAGTTGCAGTTCGATCGCGCACGTCGTGCGTGGCGTGGCTCGCCCATGCCGCGCTTTTTTGCGTGGTGGGGCAGTGAGCTGCAGGGGCTGTTGCCAGCATCCTGGCACAGCCGCTTTGGCGGCGGCCTGGCCTGGTATCTGCTCCAGCTGGAAGGCGACGAATGGACGGTGCGCAAAGCTGGCAGCAGTCAAGTGCTGGCGAGCTGGAGCAGCCAGCTCGATCCCGCCAGTCAGCAGGTGGCCTTGGCCGATGCGTTGCGCGGCATCGATGCCGAAGACCTGCGCATGGCGCTATGCCTGGATCCCACCCATGTCCTTCGTCCGCGCCTGAACCTGCCGCTGGCGGCGCGCGACAATCTCACCCAGATCGGCGCCTTCGAGATGGATCGGCAAACGCCGTTCCGCGTCGAACAAGTGCGCTACGACGTGCGCGAAATACGCGCACCCGCACCGCCGGGGCGTTTCGCCGCAGAACTCGTCGTGGTGCCGCGCCAGGCGCTGGATCCCGTACTGGCCAAACTCGCCGCCTCGGGTTTGCAGGTGGATGCCGTGGATGTGTCGTTCGGCGCGGATCGCCTGGGCGCGAACCTGCTGCCGGCGGAACTCGCCCTGCGCCGCAAGCATCCGCGGCAACGACTGAATTTTGCGCTGGGTGCTGCAGCGATGGTGCTGTTGCTGCTGTCGCTAGTGCAGTTCCTGCATAACCGCGCCAGCGCACTGGACCAGATGCGCGGCGAAGTGGAAGCGATGCGCGCGGATGCGCAGCAGGTGGCCGGACTGCGTCAGCAATTGCAGGACAACGCCGGCGCTGCCGGTTTTCTTGCCGAACGCAAGAAGCGCACGGTATCGGCGCTCGGCGTCTTGCAGGACATCAGCCAGCGACTGCCCACCACGGCGTGGCTGGAGCGTTTGAGCATCGACAATAGCGGGCAGGTCGGTTTCCAGGGCCAGAGCCCACAGGCGGCGCGTCTGGTGGATGCACTCAAGGGCTCACCCGTCATCACCGATGCGAACTTCCAGGGCACCATCCAGGTCGACCCTTCGACGGGCAAGGAGCGCTTCTACATGGTGGCGCAGCTGCGCAAGCCCAACGATGCCAAGCCCAAGGCGCCGGCGGCTTCAGGGAGCGCACCATGAAGATGACGACGCTCAAGCCGCGCGAAAGCCGCATCGCGGCGGTGCTGTTGCTGCTGGTCGTGTTGGTGGTCGCGTACTTCGCGCTGCTGCACTGGTGGTTCGTCGCGCCGCTGCAATCGATCCACGCGGAGATGGACGACCTGCGCGACACGCATGCGCGCTATGCCGCCGCCATCGCCGAGAAGCCGCAGCTGCAGCAACGCATCGCCGCGATGGGCGCAGGGCTCGCCGCGATGGGCGCAGGGC